>JABZGO010000023.1 GCA_015259305.1 Alloprevotella tannerae
CTTAGGAATACTCTGCAATTTTCGTGCAGCTTCATAAGCCTCTACTGGATCTGAAGACTTATTTACAATCTCCTTCAAAGCAGCTCGTTTGGCAGCATATTTTGCAACTAACTTTGCACGCTTTACTTCGCGTGCTTTCATTGATTCTTTTGCCATACTACTAAATCAGTTATTGCTATTTTTTTTGAAAGGAAGACCAAATTCTTTTAGAAGAGCATATCCTTCCTCATCAGTTTGAGCTGTTGTAACAAATGTGATGTTCATACCCGTCATACGCTCTACGGAATCAATATTGATTTCCGGGAAGATAATCTGCTCTGTAATACCAAGCGTATAATTGCCACGTCCATCTAACTTACTTTCGATTCCTTTGAAGTCACGAATACGAGGGAGGGCAACGCGAATTAGCTTCTCTAAGAATTCGTACATCTGCTCACGGCGCAATGTTACCATCGCACCAATAGGCATCTTTTTACGAACTTTGAAGTTTGCGATGTCCTTACGAGACAATGTTACGACAGCCTTTTGACCAGTAATTGTGCTAAGTTCATTGACAGCAACATCAACAATTTTCTTGTCGGCGGAAGCAATACCTAAACCTTCATTGATAACGATCTTCGTAAGACGAGGAACTTGCATTGAAGATTTATAGTTGAATTGCTTCATCAACATAGGAGCAATACGCTCACGATACTCTTTTTTTAGACTAGCTGTGGTACTCATTACTTAATTTCCTCCCCAGACTTTTTTGCATAACGAATTGTCTTTCCTTCTTCGTTCTTCTTACGACCTATACGAGTAGGTTTACCTGAAGCCGGATCAACAACATTAAGATTAGAGATATGAATTGGAGCCTCCATCTTAATAATACCACCTTGAGGGTATTTAGCGTTAGGCTTTTGATTCTTTGAAACGATATTCAAACCTTCAACGACTGCACGTTTCTTATCTGCAATGACACGGATAACTTTACCGGTCTTTCCCTTATCCTCGCCAGCATTGACGAAGACAGTGTCACCTTTTCTTATATGAAATTTGTTCATTATATACTACAGTTATTACCGGTTAAAGAACTTCAGGGGCTAAAGAAACGACCTTCATATTAACGCTACGCAATTCGCGGGCAACAGGACCAAAGATACGGCTACCGCGTAATTCGCCAGCATTATTAAGAAGCACACAAGCGTTGTCGTCAAAACGTATATAAGAGCCGTCCGGACGACGAATCTCCTTCTTAGTTCTTACGATCAAGGCTTTTGATACAGCACCTTTTTTCAAATCACTTGAAGGAATAATGTTGTTGACTGCAACAACAATGATATCACCAACACTTGCATAGCGTCTGCGCGTACCACCGAGTACACGGATGCACTTGGCTTCTCTTGCACCGCTATTATCAGCGACATTAAGTTTGGTTTCGACTTGTATCATATTACTTTGCTCTTTCTACAATTTTAACGACTCTCCATCTCTTGAGCTTGCTCAAAGGGCGGGTCTCCATAATTTGGACGATATCTCCAAGATTTACCTCATTCTTTTCATCATGAGCATAATATTTTTTCGTCTTAGAGATAAACTTTCCGTAAATAGGATGCTTTTCTTTAAACTTAGCCGCAACAATGATAGTTTTGTCCATTTTATTGCTAAGTACAACACCCTGTCTGGTTTTTCTCAATTTTCTAGCTTCCATTGGACAATTATTTACTGTTGTTAAGTTCATTCTCGCGAATGAGTGTTTTTAATCTCGCAATGGTACGACGAACCTCTTTAATCTGGGATGGATTTTCAAGAGGCGAAACGCTATGAGTCAAAATCAATTGTCCGTACTTATCAACCTCTGAAGCAAGGCGCTCTTGTAGTTCACCTTGTGGAATCTGACGAATCTCGTTAATTTTCATTGTTAAGCGTTTTTATCAAAATCGTGACGTACCACGAATTTTGTAGTAATTGGTAATTTCTGAGCGGCAAGGCGAAGAGCCTCCTTTGCTACCTCGAAAGGCACACCCTCAACTTCAAAAATAATGCGTCCAGGAGTTATGGGAAACACGTACCCTACAGGATCACCCTTACCTTTACCCATACGTACGTCCGCGGGTTTCTTTGTAATAGGCTTATCCGGGAATATACGAATCCAACTTTGCCCTTCACGCTGCATGTATCGTGTCATAGCAACACGAGCAGCCTCTATCTGACGACCCGTCAGCCAATGAGTTTGTAAGCTCTTAATACCAAAGCTTCCAAACGCCAACTGATTTCCGCGTTGGGCATTACCTTTGCAACGCCCTTTCTGAGGTCTTCTGTATTTTGTTCTTTTTGGTTGTAACATTTGGCTCTACTCTTTTAACGATTACCACCCCTGTTTCTACGATCATGTCTTCTGTCTCGACGTTCGCCATCTTGACGACGAAAATCTCTCTCTGGCGTAAAATTAGGAGCTAAGTCTTTTTTACCATAGACCTCACCACGGCAGATCCACACCTTAATACCAATAAGGCCGACTTTTGTCAAAGCAGTGGTTTGGCAATAATCAATATCAGCACGGAATGTATGGAGAGGAGTACGCCCCTCTTTAAACATCTCTTTACGAGCCATTTCCGCACCATTTAGACGACCAGAAACTTGCACTTTTATGCCTTCTGCACCCATTCGCATTGCATTTTGGATGGCCATTTTTGCAGCACGACGATAGGCAATTTTTCCTTCAATTTGACGTGCAATACTCTGACCTACAATATTTGCATCTAAATCAGGGCGTTTAACCTCAAAGATATTGATCTGAACGTCTTTATCGGTAATCTTATGAAGCTCCTCTTTGAGCTTATCTACTTCCTGACCACCTTTACCAATGATAATGCCCGGACGTGAAGTACAGATAGTGATTGTAATCAGCTTAAGAGTTCTTTCAATGATGATTCTTGATACGCTAGCCTTAGCAAGGCGTGCATTCAAATATCTGCGCAGCTTACTATCTTCGAGCAAAGTATCCCCATAATTGGAGCCACCATACCAGTTAGACTCCCAACCACGAATAATACCTAAACGGTTACTAATCGGATTAACTTTTTGTCCCATGTTTCTATCGATTAATCGTTATTCTTGGTTCCTACATACAATGTAACGTGGTTGGAACGCTTGCGAATTCTATAGCCTCGCCCCTGAGGCGCAGGACGCATTCTCTTCAGAGTTACTCCCTCATCTACAAAAGCTGTGACAATAAACAATTCCCCGTCATCAGCCTTCCGTTCATTCTTCGTCTCCCAATTGGTGATAGCTGAACGAAGTAGCTTCTCAACTGCTAATGAAGCCTGTTTCTTTGAAAAGCGTAATGTTCCTAATGCGCGATTGACCTCCATTCCACGGATCAAATCTACGACATAACGCATTTTTCGAGGGGAAGAGGGGATATTACGGAGCTCAGCATAATACTGAGTTTTTTTGGCCTCTTTACGTTTAGCGGCCGCTAATCTTTTTCTTGCTCCCATTATAATCTTTTGTTTTTAATTACAATACGCTGTATTAGCGTTTGTTGTTACCCGCATGACCACCAAACTTACGCGTCGGTGCAAATTCCCCTAACTTATGACCAACCATATTCTCGGTGATATAAACCGGAATAAACTTATTGCCATTATGAACAGCAACAGTGTGGCCAACAAAATCAGGTGAAATCATAGATGCTCTAGCCCAAGTCTTTACAACATTCTTTTTGCCACTTTCGTTCATGGCAAGAATCTTTTTCTCAAGAGAGACAGCTATATAAGGGCCTTTTTTTAGTGAACGACTCATAAAAATTCAATTAGTGCTTGTTACTTTTTAGACCTTTCCAGGATATACTTATTAGACTGCTTCTTCGGCGCTCTTGTCTTAAGACCCTTAGCATAAAGACCGGTACGAGAACGTGGATGTCCACCAGACTGACGACCTTCACCACCACCCATCGGGTGATCAACAGGGTTCATAACAACACCACGGTTGTGTGGACGACGACCTAACCAGCGAGAACGTCCAGCTTTACCAGAAGATTCGAGTGCGTGGTCTGAATTACCTACACTACCTACAGTCGCTTTACAAGCACTCAGCACTTTGCGAGTTTCTCCTGAGGGCAATTTAATAACACAATAAGTACCCTCACGTGAGGTCAACTGAGCAAAGTTACCAGCACTTCTCACCAAAAGTGCACCTTGTCCAGGGCGAAGCTCGATATTGTGAACTACTGTACCGACAGGAATATTCTGCAAGGGGAGGGCATTTCCTACTTCTGGAGAAGCCTCTGCTCCTGACATCAAGCGATCACCAACCTTTAAGCCGTTGGGCGCAATGATGTAACGCTTTTCGCCATCAGCGTAAAACAGCAACGCAATACGAGCCGAACGATTCGGATCATACTCGATTGTTTTTACAATTGCGGGAACACCGTCTTTCTCTCTACGGAAGTCAATCAAGCGGAATTTGCGCTTGTGACCGCCACCACGATAACGCGTAGCACGGTGGCCATCGTTATTACGACCACCCGTCGAACGCTTACCATAAACGAGAGATTTTTCTGGTACGGACGCAGTAATTTCATTAAACGTACCAATAATCTTGTGTCTCTGCCCCGGTGTTGTGGGCTTAAATTTACGTACTGCCATTTAATTAGATATTACTATAGAAGTCGATCGTTTCGCCCTCCTTAAGAGTAACTACCGCCTTCTTGAAAGCGTTAGAACGTCCCTTAATTAAACCAGAGCGCGTATAACGTGACTTGTTTTTACCAGCATAACGCGATGTATTAACGTCAACTACCGTCACGTCATACAACGCCTCTACTTCTTTCTTAATTTGAAGCTTATTCGCTTCTGGACGAACTATAAAACCGAATTTGTTTTGTTTGTCCGTCAAGCTAGTCATCTTCTCAGTGACTAAAGGTTTTACGATATATGCCATAGTCTCTTAGCCGTTATCTATTCAGAACAGCATCGATATCCTCCAGCGAACGCTCAGTTATAACTAAAGCACCGGCATCTAGTACGTTATACGTATTGATATCCTTTGCAATAGCCAACTTAGCACCCTCTAAATTACGAGCTGACAAAAATACGTTTTTATTAGCTTCGGGCAAAACAAGTAGCACCTTTTTTTCTGAGATCTTAAGATTGTTTAAGATCTCAACAAAAGCCTTGGTCTTAGGAGTATCCATCGTGAAGTCTTCGAGGACAACGATTGAATTCTCTTTAGCCTTGTAGCTCAATGCACTACGGCGAGCCAAAGCTTTAAGCTTCTTATTCAGTTTAAAAGCATAATTGCGTGGTCTAGGGCCGAAAACGCGAGCACCACCAACCAATACGGGTGAGTTAATGTCACCACGGCGAGCGCCACCGCCACCCTTCTGGCGACCAAGCTTACGAGTAGAACCACTCATCTCGCTTCTTTCCTTTGACTTAGCTGTGCCTTGTCGCTGAGCTGCGAGATATTGTTTTACATCAAGGTAAATTGCATGATCGTTAGGTTCAATGCCAAAGACAGCCTCATTAAGGACAGCCTTACGACCGGTGTCTTCACCTTTTATATTGAATACACTGATTTCCATTATTTCTCAATTATTACGATTGAACCTTTACAGCCGGGTACAGATCCTTTAAGAAGGAGGAGATTGTGCTCCGGTATTACTTTGATTACTTTCAGATTTTGATTGGTCGCACGACGATTACCCATTTGACCAGCCATGCGCATACCCTTAAAGACCTTTGCGGGATAAGAGCAAGCTCCGATGGAACCCGGCTTTCTTGCGCGGTCATCCTGACCGTGTGTACTCTGGCCTACACCACCAAATCCGTGACGCTTCATTACGCCTTGGAAACCGTGACCCTTAGATGTACCTACAACGTCAACATATTCAACGCCCTCAAATACATCAGCGACGGTAATCGTGTCGCCTAAGTTAAACTCTTTGTCAAAACCTGTGAACTCGGCCAAGTGGCGCTTGGGAGTGGTACCAGCTTTCTTAAAGTGTCCGAGAAGAGGAGCCGTAGTGTTCTTTTCCTTTGCTTCCTGGAAGCCAAGCTGAACAGCATTGTAGCCTTCTTTCTCTACGCTTTTAATCTGAGTTACCACGCAAGGACCTACTTCGACAACAGTGCATGGTATGTTTTTACCATCAGCACTGAAAACGGATGTCATTCCGATTTTTTTTCCTAATAATCCTGGCATTTCAGTAGTTTTATATACGGAAGCAGCGACGCCCTAAAAGGGCCGCCCTGACCTCCACTAAATAATATATTGTATACTATACTTTGATTTCCACTTCAACTCCACAAGGCAACTCAAGCTTCATGAGTGCATCAACAGTCTTTGCCGTAGAGCTATAGATGTCGATCAAGCGCTTGTAAGTAGAAACTTCAAACTGCTCGCGTGATTTCTTGTTTACAAACGTACTTCTATTAACCGTAATAATGCGCTTGCGGGTAGGAAGTGGAATTGGGCCGCTAACGATTGCGCCGGTAGCCTTTGCATTCTTTACAATCTTCTCAGCAGATTTCTCTACCAAAGTATGATCGTAACTCTTCAATTTGATTCTAATCTTTTGACTCATTTTTACATTCAATTTATCAAGGGAAACGATTTAAGAGTCATATTCTAAACCGTCCCCTTGATAGTGTATTTAACTATTTACTTTACTAAGTCTACACGACCATTGATTTCTTCAAGCACCTGACGTGCAATAGAAGCTGACAATGGTGAGTGGTGGTGGTACTGCATAGAGCTTGTTGCACGACCAGAAGTAATGGTTCGCAATGCGGTTACATAGCCAAACATTTCTGACAGCGGCACGAGTGCTTTCACAACACGAGCGCCTGAGCGCGTGCTCTCCATGCCCTCTACTTGGCCACGTCGTTTGTTCAAGTCGCCGATCACATCACCCATATTCTCTTCAGGAGTAACAACCTCAAGGCTCATGATAGGCTCCAACAAGACAGGGCCTGCTTTTGAGCAAGCATTCTTGTATGCGTTCAATGCTGCGACCTCGAAAGACAACTGGTCAGAGTCAACCGGATGGAAAGAACCATCGAGCAACTCAACCTTAAGACTGTTCATCGGGAAGCCTCCGAGAACACCACTCTTCATAGCATTCTCAAAGCCCTTTTGCACTGAAGGAATAAACTCCTTAGGAATGTTACCACCGGTTACTTTGTTAACGAATTGCAGGCTACCCTCTGTGAAGTCCTCATCAACAGGACCAACCTCAACGATAATGTCTGCAAACTTACCACGACCACCGGTTTGCTTCTTGTAAACCTCGCGGAGATTAACCGTCTGTGTAATAGCCTCCTTGTAGTTTACCTGAGGCTTACCTTGATTACATTCTACCTTAAACTCGCGACGAAGACGGTCCAAGATAATATCAAGGTGAAGCTCACCCATACCGGAGATAACCGTCTGACCACTCTGCTCCTCAGTATGTACCGTAAAGGTAGGATCTTCCTCTGCCAACTTTTGCAAGCCCATTGAGAGTTTGTCCATATCCTTTTGCGTCTTAGGCTCAACTGCGATACCAATAACGGTATCGGGGAAGTTGATAGACTCAAGTACGATCGGAGCTTCTTCATCACAAAGCGTATCACCTGTGCGGATATCCTTGAAACCCACACCTGCACCAATATCACCTGCGCCAATCACTTCTTCCGGGTTTTGGTGGTTAGAGTGCATCTGGAAGAGGCGAGATACGCGCTCTTTCTTTCGGCTACGCGGGTTATAGATATATGAACCGGCCTCAATCTTACCGGAGTAAACGCGGAAGAACGTCAAGCGGCCCACATAAGGATCGGTAGCAATCTTGAAAGCCAAAGCTGAAGTATGCTCATCTTCTGAGGGTTTACGATCTTCCTCTTCACCCGTCTCAGGATTTACACCTACGATGTTCGGCGTATCCATAGGTGCAGGCAAGAACATACATACGTAGTCCAACAGATATTGTACACCCTTATTCTTGAAGGAAGAACCCGGCGTCATCGGAACGATCTCCATTGAGATTGTACCCTTACGGATAGCTGCAATAATTTCTTCGTCCGTCAAGCTCGTAGGATCTTCGAAATATTTCTCCATGAGCTTTTCGTCGCACTCAGCAGCTTGCTCGAGCATCTTACCGCGCCATTCCTCTGCTTCGTCTTGAAGTTCTGCCGGAATATCTTCCACCTCATATTCTGCACCGAGCGACTCATCGTGCCATACGATAGCCTTCATGCGAATAAGGTCAACGATACCCTTGAAGTTCTCCTCAGCTCCAATAGGAATTGCTACGACGCAAGGATTTGCGCCAAGCACCGCCTTCATCTGACGCACAACCTCGAAGAAGTCTGCGCCGGAGCGGTCCATCTTATTTACGTATCCAATACGTGGAACGCTATACTTATCAGCTTGACGCCACACCGTTTCCGATTGTGGTTGCACGCCACCTACAGCACAATAAGTTGCCACAGCGCCGTCCAATACACGAAGCGAACGTTCAACCTCAGCCGTGAAGTCAACGTGCCCCGGAGTATCAATCAAGTTAATCTTGAATTGTTTATTATCCCACTCCCAATAACAAGTCGTAGCGGCAGACGTAATAGTAATGCCGCGCTCCTGCTCCTGAACCATCCAGTCCATCGTAGCCGCACCGTCATGGACTTCGCCAATCTTATGCGTCTTACCCGTATAAAACAAGATGCGTTCTGACGTCGTTGTTTTACCGGCGTCGATGTGCGCCATGATGCCGATATTACGCGTTAAATGCAGGTCATGTTTTGCCATCTTCTTAAATCTTTCGTTTTAATGCAAATCTTCAGAGCGATTATCTTCGTACCTCACACGCCATTATAGTATGTATCACGATCGAAGCTCCTCGCCCCTACAAGTTAAAATCTGAAATGAGCGAATGCACGGTTGGCTTCTGCCATACGGTGCATATCTTCCTTACGTTTGTAAGCACCGCCCTGCTCGTTAAAAGCGTCCATAATCTCAGCAGCCAGCTTATCAGCCATGGTCTTGCCACCACGCTTACGAGCGTAGCCGATCAGATTCTTCATAGAGACACTCTCTTTGCGTTCCGGGCGAATTTCAGTAGGCACTTGAAATGTAGCACCACCAATACGACGAGATTTAACTTCGACTTGGGGTGTTATCTTATCCAAAGCCGCTTTCCAGATTTCCAGCGGAGAAAGCTCATTGTCTTTCATTTTTTCGCCTACGATCTCGAGCGACTTGTAGAAAATTTCGTAAGATACATTCTTCTTACCGTCGAACATCAAGTGATTTACAAACTTAGAAACCTTTTGGTCTCCATAAACGGGATCCGGAAGGATAACCCGCTTCTTTGGTTTTGCTTTTCTCATTACAATTGGTCTTATTTAGGCTGCATTGAGTTCTTCAATTCTCCTTCGAAAATTTACTCAACCTTTTTGCAAACCAAATTAATTACTTATTTCTTTGCTGCTTTAGGACGCTTTGCGCCGTACTTTGAACGACGTTGCGTACGGTTAGCTACACCTGCAGTATCGAGCGTACCGCGAACGATGTGATAACGCACACCTGGAAGGTCTTTTACACGGCCGCCGCGCACAAGCACGATGGAGTGCTCCTGCAAGTTGTGGCCCTCGCCCGGAATATAGGAGTTGACCTCCTTAGCGTTAGTCAAGCGCACACGCGCAACTTTACGCATAGCCGAGTTTGGCTTCTTAGGCGTGGTGGTATATACACGCACGCACACTCCACGACGCTGAGGGCAAGAGTCCAGTGCCGGAGACTTACTCGTTCCGGTCACGACTTTTCTGCCCTTTCTCACTAATTGTTGAATCGTAGGCATTTGTTTGATCTTTAATTTGTTATATATTTTATTTTCTTATTTTCTGCACTAAACGCTTGTGTGGTATACACTGTAGCGGCTGCAAAATTACGAAGATTTGATTGAACAAACAAGATTTCAAGCACTTAATAGTTCATCGTCAAATGTTAAAATCAAGAATTAGTCATCTTTTTGAAGGATAGCGAAAGATTTGAGAGACGCTTACCAGACTTCATTGACAAGCTTTAGACTAACAAAAAAAAACAATAAACAATGATGCTACTAGTCAACTAAATCTATACCAATCCGGACGATAAAAGGTGGTCTCGGCCTTTTTACAAAAGTCTTTTGTAGCGAATGTCATTGCGAAGACACTGCACTCTCATAAAGAAGGTGTGAAATATAAATATTTGTAAAGCAATAAACTACAAGCATAAAACACATTTTACGACATAAGGATGAAAGGGGAAACATGCGCAAGCCACACTGCTTTGTGACCAAGCGATATAAGGTCTTCAAGAGCCCACCTGGTGTAGCAACGCACTGTAAAGAAACGCATCAGAGTGCAAGGTCTTCACGCGGAAGCCAATCAAGGAGCAGCACAGAACGCAAACAAACAGCTTACGTTCACGTAAAAAAGCGTTTACACTCACGAGCGCAAAGCTTTATTATCACGAGCGCAAGACCTTTTTGTCGTGAGCGTAAAGGTAGAGAGTTGGCCTCAAATCGCGACATCTTCTAAGTTTGCACTTATAAAACAGCGGCTAAAGCGCTTCAGAAACCGCACAAAAAGAAATTGGCTCAGCCGCAAGCGTGCCAAGACAATACAGAAAAAAAAAGCCGAACGAGAGGTGATCGTCCGGCTTTTACATTTATATTTGAATCAAAAATTACTTCTGATCGAGCGTACAGATACTTACGCGGTTCCAATCCGGCTCAGAGAACATGTTGCCAATACCTTGGCCTTCAGCCGTGATGCGAGAAGCTGCGATTCTATAACGCTTAACGAGGATAGTCTTCACTGCGTTTGCACGAGCAGCAGCCAACTTCTCGTTGAACTCTAATGAGCCTTCCGGAGAAGCATAACCCTTAATAACCACTGTTGCTTCCTTATGGTTAGCCAAGTATGTTGCTACGCGCTCTACGTTAGGCATTTGAGAAGGATCTACAACTGACTTGCCTTGACGGAACGTCACAGCTGAGGTCATCAAGTTGTTAGTCGTTTCTTTCACCCTCACTTCCGGCTTGCGGTTGCGGCAGTCGTTCAATTGATTCTGGAGGTCGTTAATTCTGCGGTTTGCATCTGAAAGTTGGCCATCCTTGTCAGCCAATTGGCCACGGAGGTCGTTGATGCGGCCGTTCAGACCGTCGATTTCGCCTTGGTCGTATGCGCGAACCTTAGTGAAGTAGTGCTCACCGTTGCTGGTCTTGAAGTGATAAGTAAGACCTGCGCGAAGTTCAACAGCTGCAGTGTTGAGATCATAGTTAGCACCGCGAGCGCGAGCCATACCACGGAAACCTTGGTGATCGAGGTTGTAAACGATAGCCGGCTTCAACGCGATAGTCCAAGCACGCTTAGCGCCTAAGTTGAAGTTGAAGTTAAGGCCGAACTTAGAAGTCCAGAAGTCTGTCCCATCGATGTTAGGATCGCTGTCATACATATAGCCCCAGCCGAGACCACCTACTGCTTCGAGTTCGAAAGGACGCGGAGTGCCTTTATAGCCACAGAACCAGTTAGTGATGTTTACCTTAGCCAATACAGATGCATTAACTTGGTCGATAGCTGTCAAAGAAGGAGTTGTATTTACGTTAGCTTCACCTTCAAAGCCGAGACCGAAGACCGGAGTGATTTGCTTCGTCAACTCCAAGCCGAAGTTAGCACGATTGTGCTTCCAGAAAGCCGGACCTTTAACCGGAGCAATAGAACCTGCATTGAGACCTAATGACCAGTTGTCAAAAAAGCGATGGTTTACAAAAGCGCCTTGCGCATTTGCTCCAAGTGCAACAAGTGCACCGAATGCAAAAACTGAAATAATTTTACGCATAATTTTTTGGTTTAGTTGAAGTAATTAATTGTTCACCTCTTAATTTTATACCGCAAAGTTACGGCAAACTCCGCGTACCCTGCAAATTTTTCTCTAAAAAAAATCGCTTTCCTTGCTTTTTTTACTCAAAACTCGCAAATTCTTTGGGGTATTGCGGTTTTAAGGCTATATTTGTATGCTGAATCTGGCAAAATTACGCTTAGAACAACATTTACAAAAGATATAAACAATGGAGAATCAAAACAATCCTGAAGAAAACCAACTGCAAATTGAACTAACTCCGGAAGTAGCGCAAGGAACTTACACGAATCTGGCGATACTCTCTCATTCGCACGCAGAGTTTATTGCTGATTTTGTACGCATCGTACCGGGTATGAACAAAGCGCCGGTAGTTAGTCGCCTGATTATTGCACCGGAACACGCAAAGCGCTTGCTTTTTGCACTGCAAGACAACATTGCAAAATATGAAAAGCAATTTGGTGCAATCGAATTGCCGGAACAAATGCAGCAAGGTGGACGCACGGCTACACCATTCGGCGTACCTGAAGGCAATGCTTAAAATCTTTTAGCGTCAACGACGATACATTATATATAACAAGGACGGCGACTTCGTATGTGAAGTCGCCGTCCTTGTTATATATAATGTATGCAGGGTAGTTATCTCGTAAAGCTCTCCAAACTTAATTCTCCTTTTATGAGGTTAGAAAGTTGGGGAAGGAGGCGCGTAAAATGCTCTCTGTTTTTATGCTTTTCCAAAACAGCTTCATTTTCCCAGCTTTCGCAAAAGAGATAAACGCGAGGATTGGTTGTACTAGCAAAGAGGTCATAACCTTTATTACCTTCTTCAAAACGTGACTTAGCCACTAACTCATCAGTTAGTGTTTTCACCTGTTCTGCTGTAACGCCATCTTTGAGTTCAAAGAATACATTTAGTCTGATCATAAGTTTTTTCTTTTTGTAATTGATGAATCCTGTTACACCAAGCGCTCTACTTTACAAAAAAAGCAAAGCTGATGTAACATAGGCAAAGGTAAGAAAATTTCAGAAGTGCGTCACCGCTTGTCTTATAAATTGAGAAGGAGAAATGGATAGACAAACTAGAATTAACTAAGCGCAGCGTCATTGCTCTAAAGTAGCAGAGCAATAGAGGGAGGCGGCGGAAGAACACAAAAAAAGATCCGTCTCCGGTCGTGTGGACCTGGAAACGGATCTTAATAAAATAGGCAGCTACCTACTCTCCCACCTGATTGGCAGTACCATCGGCGTAGACGGGCTTAACTTCTCTGTTCGGGATGGGAAGAGGTGGAACACCGTCGCTTTGGCCACCTGAATAATTCAGACATATTCAAGCGTACAACAACAAACAAAACTTCTTGGAACAATTCGCTTTTGCAAGGAATTTAAACCTGACAGGATATGACAAATAAAAAAGAAAAACAAAGAGATACTGAAGCATATTCCTATCTCAACCGTTTGGACAAAAGTTTCGGGCAATTAGTAGTGCTCGGCTTTGGCGTCACCGCCTTTACACCTGCACCCTATCAACGTCATAGTCTTTGACGACCCTATAAGGAAAACTTATCTTGCGACAGGCTTCGCGCTTAGATGCTTTCAGCGCTTATCCGATCCGGACGCGGATACCCGGCGATGCGGCTGGCGCCACAACCGGTAAACCGGAGGTC
>JABZGO010000240.1 GCA_015259305.1 Alloprevotella tannerae
CCGGTAAGAAGATTGGCATTGCAGACTTCTTGGGCGCGAACCCGAAGTTTGACATCGAGCACACGATCCCGCGCAGCAAAGGCGGCGATAGCACGCAGGAGAACTTAACGCTTTGCGACAGCAAGTTTAATCGCGATATCAAGCGCGACAAGTTGCCCACAGAATTAGACAACTATGAAGAAATCTTAGCGCGCATCGAGCATTGGAAGAAGCAGTGCTACGCGCTGAAGCTAAAACGAGACGGCATCCGCACGCATTCGGGCCAGGAGAAGAGCATAAAGGATTCTAAGATTCGAAGACGCCATCTTATAGGCTTAGAATACGGCTACTTGAAGGGGAAATATGATCGGTTTACGATGAAAGAAGTTCCCGAAGGCTTCAGTCGGCGTCAAGGTGCGGGCATCGGCTTGATTTCAAAATATGCCGGGCTCTTCTTGAAGTCGCTCTTTAAGGACCCGAAAAACCCCAATCGCTCCAACGTCTATGTCGTCAAAGGCGCTATTACGGCTGAGTTCCGCAAACTATGGGGCTTGCAGCAAGTTGATGAGGCGAAATCGCGTGAGAATCATACGCACCATTGCATTGATGCTTACACCATCGCTTGCATTGGGCCGTGCGAATACGCTGCCTTAGCTGCATATTATCGGAGCGATGAGGAGTTCAAGTATGGAAGGCGCCGTGAAAAGCCGCAGTTTGAGAAACCTTGGCCTACGTTTACGGAAGACTTGCTGAAACTGCAAGAGGAGTTGCTCATCGTACATCAAGCTACTGACAAACTAGGCAAGCCAGATCGGCGAAAAGTAAAAACACCGCGCGGGAAGTTCCTCACAGGCGGCGACTCCGCACGCGGCAGGCTGCATCAAGAAACGTATTATGGCGCCATTAACTACGATGGCAACATTAAATATGTCGTAAGAAAGCCGCTGGATAGTTTAACTGAAAAGGACTTGGATAAAATTGTCGATGAAACGGTTAAGGGCATCGTCAAAGGCGCCGTAGAGGCCAAAGGAAGTTTGAAGGAAGCCCTTGCCGACGGTATATATATGAATAAGGAGAAGGGGATCTTGATTAGGCGGGTGAGGATCTTTTCCGACGTAAGCGAGCCAATTAATTTAAAACAGTTACGTGATGTTTCAACCAAAGAATACAAACGGCATATCCACTTAAGAAAAGATGAGAACTATCTCTTCGCCATATATGAAGGTCTAGACAAGAAGAAGAATAAGAAGCAAACAGAAACCGCGACTGTCGACTATTTAGATGCGGCTAAGTTCTACAAGGATAGCAAACGAAGAGACAAAGCAAATAGTCTTGTCGGTGACTATAGTAAGAAAAACAAGCTCCCACTTAAATGCATTCTAAAGAAAAGGCAAATGGTTTTATTCTATGAACACAGCCCGGAAGAAATCAGGTTTAAAGACAAAAAGGACCTTTCCAAGCGATTATATATCGTAACATCTATTGCGAAAGATGGGCGCGTAAAATTTCTGCACCATCAAGCAGCCACTGCAACGGGAATACAGTCATCCCCAAGTCCTTTTACAAATGATGGAGAACATCAGCCTTATTATCGTTTGTCTGCTTCTAATATAAAGGTCTTAGTAGCTGGGATTGATTTTGACATTAACATTTTAGGTGAGATCACGCCAAAGCTCTAATAGTCTTATGCTCAAGCGCAGCCTTGTCTTTATGCATCCGGCCACTTTGTCTTTACGAAATGGGCAAATGGTTATCATCAGAAAAGAAATTCCTGATGATAACCTTACCGTTCCCATTGAAGACATTGGTTTGGTGATGATCAACCACGCGATGGTAAGCTTAACCATCCCCCTTCTAAATGCTTTAACAGAGCAAAACGTGGCAGTCATCTTCTGCAATGAGAAAGGTATGCCTGCTTCAATGCTCTACAATTTGCAGGGCAACACCACGCAGGGAGAAACCTTACGCAACCAACTCGAAGTCGGCGAGGTACTCAAAAAGACGCTTTGGAAACAGATCATCGAAGCTAAAATAAAGAATCAGGCTGCACTTTTAAACAAGATGGGCAAGGAGGGTGGCATCTTAAAACCCCTTTATACGAATGTAAAAAGTGGAGACAGCGATAATCGAGAAGGCATCGCGGCCAGATTGTATTGGACCGCCTTGTTTGGCCGCGATTTCATCCGCGATCGGAACATACCGGGTATCAATTCGCTCTTAAACTATGGCTACTCGGTCTTACGGGCAGCCGTTACTCGGGCCTTGGTCTCCTCCGGTTTGTTTCCGGCATTGGGCATCTTTCATCATCATCGCAGCAACGCCTTTCCCTTGTCTGACGATTTGATGGAACCTTTCCGACCTTTTGTAGACGAGATCGTGTTTGAACTAACGGCCCAAGGCGAGGCGGAACTAAACACAGCGACCAAAAGCCGCCTGATCCGTGTGCTATACGTCGACACTTACTTTTCCAAAATAACACGCCCCCTATCCGTGGGCTTAAGTATGACGATGGCTTCCTTAGCCAAGTGCTATGCCAAGGAGCAAAAGAAGTTGGTCGTCCCGTTATTAAAATGAGTGAAGTCAGATTAAACGCTTATCATATTATGTGGCTCTTTGTGATGTTCGACTTACCTACGATGACCAAGAAAGATCGCAAAGCCTCGGCCCTTTTTCGGAAACAACTTGAAAAAGATGGCTTTTCGATGCATCAATTCAGCGTCTATATCCGCCACTGTGCCTCAAAAGAAAGTGCCGATGTACACATAAAGCGCGTAAGATCCAACTTATCGGCAAAAGGATCTGTCAGCATTCTCTCCATTACCGACAAGCAATACGCCGGCATCATCAACTTTTGGGGTGCAGAAAGTAAAAAGCTACCGGCTACACCCCTGCAGTTAGAACTATTTTAGTACTTTTGCCCATAGAAAGTTACGCATCAACACCATTTCCTATACACAAAAGAGTCCTTCAAAAGCTTCCATATCAATGGATTATCTCATATAGGTTGTGGTTTGATGTAGAAGAAAGATATAACACAACAGCATACCGGGAAGACGAC
>JABZGO010000241.1:0-1867 GCA_015259305.1 Alloprevotella tannerae
CGGAAATCCTGGTTACGCAGTTGATTTCCTACAAGCAAGGAAAGCCCATCGACGCGTTGCTTTTGGAGTTGAACTTTACCTTTGAAATAGCGTACTCATCACGCTACATCGTCGACAACAAATCGATTCGGATAGATCAGTATGCCATTAACGGCCTCCAATGTTCGGAAGATGGAGACATAATCGGCACCAAGGAAGTTCCGGATTCTACAGTCTGGCGCCTCGTTTATCACATCAAAGACGGGCAATTCATGCCGGCATCTATACGGCGAATAAAATGAGCGCCCCATAAAGCTATGTCAAGGGCTGCAACAAAGCCTCAGCGACAAGCATTCGCACCACGCAGGTAGGAAGTATGCCATACGGCGACTTCCTGCCTATATTTTTATCCTCAGCTTTTGCTCCTTTTCAGGTTATAACGCCACATCTTGCACGCAACGACAGCCATTGCGCCCTCATTTCTGTATGCGTTTCGCTGCTTTCGTTTTCGTTTGGCGGGAGCAAACCATTGTTTGGGGGGAGCAAACTATCGTTTGGTGGGAGCAAACCATCGTTTGGTGGGAGCAAACAATGGCACGAGAAGAAAAGAACAGCAGCATAGCAGCAGTTGTTGCGCAATTTGTTGTCCCTTAGTCGCGATTTATCAAGGTCAAAAAAAAATTGTGAGAGAAAAGGAAACGAAAACAAGAGAGGCGGCCAAACCATTGCGAAAAAGAGCATTGCAGGCAAGCAAGACGCAAAAAAAATCGGCCACTACGAGCCGAAGATTCGTAGGTAAGGCTTGCGATAGGCAACCTTACACCATTATATATAAGCGGTATGGATCAAAAATGGGGAGATCAGAGGCGCGACATTGACACGGCGAGAGGGCTTGGCCGGACGCCCTGCGCCATTAGCCGGCGTAAAGCGCAAAAATAGCAGGTGTCTTGCCCAAATCGGTCAGACCCGTTTGGCGCCATTGGCGAAGAGTGCGCGTGCAAATCCACTCTTGCGGCGTCGTAATGCCCGCCGCTATGCAAAGGCGCGTAGTCGGTTGGCAGGCTTGCAAGACATCAGCAAAAAGGCGCGCGTTGCGATAAGGCGTTTCTATGAACAACTGCGTGCGGCGCTCGTTGCGCGATTGGCTTTCCAAGTGTTTCAAACACCGTTGTCGCTCCGCGCCGTCAATGGGTAAGTAGCCGTTGAAGGCAAAGCTTTGCCCGTTGAAGCCTGACGCCATCACGGCCAAAATAATCGACGACGGGCCGACCAATGGCACAACCTTCAAACCTTCGCGTTGGGCCAAGGCTACAATATCTGCACCCGGGTCGGCCACGGCCGGACACCCCGCTTCGCTCAATACGCCCATCGGTTTCCCATCGCGAAGCGGCTGAAGATAGCGCTTGAAGGCAGCGGCGTCGGCGTGCTTCCCCATCGGGTAAAACTCGCACGCGTCGATGTCAAACGTGCGATCGGCGCGTCGGAGAAACCGGCGAGCGGTGCGAATCTCTTCTACGATAAAATGGCGAATGGAACTCAGCAACGCTATATTGTAAGCGGGCAGCACGCGGTCGCACGGCGTATCGCCCAAAAGCGTCGGGAGCAAATAAAGTGCCGGCTCAAGCGCTTGCGAAGGGGTCTGTGTTTCGTTCATTGGTAGATAGTAACTTAAAATATCAGCGATCGGCTTCGGCCGGAAAGAAGCGGCGCAAGTCATCGAAACGCTTGCAGCCCTTAATATAAAAGAGGTATAGCAAACTGTCCGACAATTGCTGCGGAATAGTTTGCACGACGGCGCGGCGCAAGTTATCTTCTCGCTGCGCAGTGAAAGTCGGGCGCAAACGCTTAAACTCGCGTCGGGCTTTGACGACGGCGCGTGCATTGGCAG
>JABZGO010000241.1:1877-3020 GCA_015259305.1 Alloprevotella tannerae
GCGGCGATATAATCCAAGCATCGGCGACGGCGCATTACGGGGCGCAAATCGGCGGCCGACAGGTTCTTATAAAGCATCAACAAGTTGTTGCGAAAGTTGAGGAAAGTCTTGCGCGGGTGTTCCATAGCCAAAGTGCCGCCACCCACGTGGTAGACGACGCTTTGCGGAATGCAGACCACTTTTCTTCCGCGCGCATTCAGGCGCCAACAGAGGTCGATCTCTTCCATATGGGCAAAGAAGCGCTCATCAAGCCCTCCGGCCGACAGCCAATCAGTGCGGCGAATCATCAAAGCAGCGCCCGTCGCCCAAAATACGGAACGGACGTCGTCATATTGCCCGCCGTCGCGCTCGATCACCGAAAAGACGCGCCCGCGACAAAAAGGATAACCATAGCGATCCAGATAGCCGCCCGCCGCACCGGCATATTCAAACTCCTCAGGGCGACGCTGCGCGCGAAGTTTGGGTTGGCAAGCAGCCACTTCGGGATGTGCTTCCATATAATCCAAGAGCGGACGGAGCCAAGCAGGCGTCACTTCGACGTCAGAATTGAGCAGGAGTAAATATTTTGCGTCAATCTGCGCCAAGGCTCTGTTGTAGCCGCCCGTAAATCCGTAGTTGCGGTCCAAGGTCAGGACACGCACGGTGGGAAACTCGTCGCGCAAAAGCTGCAAACTGTCGTCCGTCGAGCCATTGTCGGCTACGATTACTTCGGCTTCAGCACTCGAATGCGCCACAACGGAGGGCAGAAAGCGGCGCAGCATTGCAGCACCGTTCCAATTGAGAATAACGACGGCTATAGGTTTACTAAGATTCATAAAACTGCGATAAAGAAAATCATTGCCGGGCGACAGGCGTGGTCAGAAAAGAGATAAGCATCACAAAACTACAGTGAGCGATTCCTCATCTGCGGTAAAGTCGCCCAAACGTACGCGCTGGATGGTGTTGTCGGCGCTCTGCCCGCCCTCGACGCGGATGTAATTGTCCGTAAATCCGTGTAAGGGGCGTCCTTCTTTGGAATGCTCCCACAAGACGGGGCGCTCCGTGCCGATGAATCGACGGAAGAAAGCCTTACGCTTCTCCTCCGAAAGCGCCAACAAGCGCTTGCTGCGGGCTTGCTTGGTTTGCGCATCCAAACGTGAGGAA
>JABZGO010000242.1 GCA_015259305.1 Alloprevotella tannerae
GGGTATACGCGGTGCAGGTGTTTACGCTGAGGCCGGCGTTAGTTTTGACGATGGAAAGGCTGTGGGCGTTACGGAGGCCGGAACAGAAGCAGATCCGGAGACTAATGTGTTTATTGCCGGTGGGGCAACTGACTTTTATGTGACGCTTGTACCCGGATCAGTTACGCCGTCATTTGATGGTTATTATGCCAACTCATATAATGCTGATGTGGTAACAACAGCGCCGGTAACGCGCGATTATGATGAAGAAAAGTCTTTCGTTTATTACGGGGGAAGTAAAGCGGTTTTCTCTGTCAGTGAGACGCAGGCGGTAGCGATCACCAATGGCAATATGCAGTATGCGATGCCCATCCAGACGTATACGTCAAATATGAATACAAATACGCTGAAAGCTAACACGCTGATCAGATGGAAAAAGTCTGTGCCGCTCAAGATTGCCGGCGCACTCACTACACACCCCGGCTATTATCGGTTAGCCCCCGAGCAATGGCGATTGGCAATTCCTACAAGCGTCAAAGGCGGTAGCTATACGTTTGCGACGGTTATGAAGGATGGCAAGAGATATATTTCTCCGGAAGCTTATCGTTATTTTGACGTTCCTTCGTGGGGTACGATTGATAACCCGACGTTGCTTAATTACACTTCCGTGCTTACAGGCTCAGGTGTGGACACGCAGTACGACTTCGGCAATAAGTTGCACGTAGGAGGTAAGCCTACGCGTACAATGACCTCTGATGAGTGGGGATATCTATTATATAAGGATGCTTCAAATAACACCAAGCGTTATTGGCAGGTGGGTAGCAAAAAAGTTGAGCGATGGGCAAGATGTTTTATTGATGACATCAGAGACGGAAATAAAAAAGGGAAGTGGCAGAATACAGAGCAGCGCGGGTATCTAATATTCCCCGATAATATGTCGATAGAAGATGCGAAAAAGGCATTTGAAACTACAAGTCCGATCTTCGGAAGATGGGCTGTTAGTAGCAAGAACCCGACTACCCATGAGTTGATAAAGAAAAGCGGTGCGGTCTTTATTCCTCTGACGGCTTGGAGGCCTACGGGATCTAACGTATTGCATCAAGTGGGAAATCACGGGAACTACTTCACCTCTTCATATCAAGGTGGGGGAATTATACATGTCTTGATGACTGATGGTGGAAATCCTGACACCGCAAATAAATCAGACGCAGGTCAGGGCTGTATGACTAGATTGGTGCAGAACATTAATTAATTGTGCAGTATCAGGCAATGGCTGACCGATGCGGTCGGGCTTTGCTGCATACATAAATTCACTCAAAGGATTTCTCCGTGCTGTATGGCCGTGAGAAATCCTTTTTTTGTATGGAGCGGAAGGAACTCTCTGTTTGTGGTGTGGCTGTCTAAAGAATGCTTTTAGGGCGTCTCCGATTGTGCCTTGCAGGTGGACGATTTGATTGGGGTTAAAACAAATCCGCAAGGCCGATTTGTCGGCATTGCGGATATAAAAGTTGTGCCGCTTGGCAGTTGACCGAACAGTAATAATATATAATGTGTGGAGCGTTAGATGCGTGTAGTCTTCGACATTAAATAAAAGTCTAAGATCGTCATCGCCGCCATCGCTTCTACGATAGGCACTGCACGCGGCACGACGCAAGGATCGTGGCGGCCGCGGGCCTGCAATCGGATAGGCTGCGCTTGTAGATTAACCGTCGATTGCGGGTGGAGTAGCGTGGCGACCGGCTTAAAGGCTATGCGAAAATATATCGTTTGGCCATTGGAAATGCCGCCTTGAATGCCGCCGCTATGATTGGTTTGCGTGGTGATGCCGCCTTGGCCGTCAGGCTTAAAAGCATCGTTCAGCGCACTGCCTCGACCGGAAGCTGCCGCAAAGCCTTCGCCATACTCAAAACCTTTGGCTGCATTGATACTCAGCATTGCTGCACCTAATGCTGCGTGAAGTTTTCCGAAAACCGGCTCACCCAGTCCTGCCGGACAGCCACGGATGAGGCCCGTAACGACACCCCCAACCGTATCTCCCTCCGCCTTAACGCGCCGAATGAGCGCGGCCATCTCTTCTGCTTTTTCCGCGTCCGGACAGCGCACCGCGTTAGTCTCCGCAGCCGCCACATCATAATGACGATAGTCGTAGGGTAAGGCTATAGAGCCAATTTGCGAAGTGTAAGCCTCGACGGAGATGCCCGCCTCGCGCAGAGCTAATTTAGCCAAAGCGCCTCCGACCATCCGCACGGCTGTTTCGCGTGCTGAAGCCCGCCCGCCGCCTCGGTAATCATAAAGACCATACTTTTGCCGATAGGTATAATCCGCGTGAGAAGGGCGAAAGGCTTCGCACATCTCTGCATAGTCTTGCGAATGCTGCGCCTCATTGCGAATCATAAAGCCTATGGGGCAGCCCGTAGAGCGTCCCTCAAAAATACCCGAGAGCAGTTGCACGCGATCCGCTTCTTGGCGCGCTGTCGTCAAGTCGCTCTGACCCGGTCTGCGGCGTGCCATTTCGCCGGCGATAAAGTCTTCGTCGACAAAAATGCCCGCGGGGAAGCCATCGACGATGCCGCCGATAGCTTCCCCGTGGCTTTCTCCAAAGGAAGTGAGTCGAAAGAGATGGCCGAAAGTATTCATTGATTAATGATGATGTCCGCAGTGGCCATCACCGCATCCGCCGTCGCCGCAACCTTCTTCGCCGCAGCCGCATCCGCAACCACCTTCGCCGCTAATCATACTTAAGAAACCGGCCAACTCTTCTTTCGTCGTTTCGCGTGTCTCTACGACTTTGCCCGTAAAGTGGAGCGAGCAGCCGGCGAGCGGATGGTTCAAGTCGACGACAACTGTATCGTTCGTGACGTTTAAGATTGTGCCGTTGAAGCGCTCACCCTTGTCGTTTTCAAAAGGAACGATATTACCGGCAAAGATATTTTCCTTGTCGAAATGCCCATCGACGGTAAACATATCTTTAGAGAACTTCTGCAAGTTTTCTTCTTCGTAAGGGCCGTAAGCCTCTTCTTGCGTCAACGTAAAAT
>JABZGO010000243.1 GCA_015259305.1 Alloprevotella tannerae
GGCGAAGAATTTCGTCGATGATGGTGCGATTATTGCTTAAACGCGGCACTTTATGCTGCCCTCCAAGTTTGCCTTTTCTGCGTAGCCATTCATCGAAAAGCCCGCGCTCGGCTACGATTACTTCGAGCGACTGGAGCGTTATGCTCTTATCGCGCTTGGCTTCATAGTCGGAGTTGAGATGCTGCAAAGTTTCATCGAGAATGCGCGCGAATTGGTCGCAATTTTCCGGCTCGCGCGCAAAGTCTATCACCCATTGGTGCCGGCATTTCGCACGCTCGTCCATATAAACCGGCGCGGCGGTATAATCTTTTACGACGGCGCCGGTCTGCCGACAAGCTTCAGCCAAGCCGCGCTCAGCATTATCTACGATCAATTCCTCACCAAAGGCATTGATAAAGCTCTTGGTGCGCCCCGTAATCACGAATTTATACGGATTGCGCGAAGTAAACTTGACGGTATCTCCAATCATATAGCGCCAAAGTCCGCCGGAAGTCGTAATGAGCAAGGCATAGTTGCGCCCGGTCTCGATGGCCCACAAAGGAAGTATGGTCGGGTCGGTCGAATCTACCTCCTCAAGCGGGATAAATTCGTAGAAGACGCCGTAATCCAGCATCAAGAGCATCGCGGCATCGCTCGGATCATCTTGCAAGCCAAAGAAACCTTCACTGGCATTGTAGGTCTCCATATAATGCATAGAGGGCGTGGGCAGCAACTGCCGGTAAAGCTCGCGATAGGGCGTGAAAGCGATACCGCCGTGAAAGAAAACCTCCAGATTGGGCCACACTTCGGCGAGATTGTCTTTACCTGACAACTCGATGACGCGCTGCAAGACGCTCAACATCCACGACGGGACGCCACTGATACTCGTAATATTTTTATGGAGCGACTCGCGGGCAATGCGATCGCGCTTCTCTTCAAAATCGGCCAGTAGCGCGGTATGCTTATTGGGCACGCGAAGCAGATTAACCAAGGGATTGATGTTTTCAATCAAGATGGCACTGAGATCACCAACGATGGAGTGCGGCGTATTATAATTGGGCGCGTGACTGCCTCCGAGAATCAAGCCCCGACCCGAGAAAAAGTTGCTCGAGGGATGATTATGGAGATACAAGACGACGGCATCGCGACCGCCGGCATAGTGGGTGTCGTGCAAACCGGCTTTGGTCACGGGGATAAACTTACTTTTGTCGTTCGTTGTCCCTGATGATTTGGCATACCATTTAACCTTGCCGGGCCAGAGCACATCGCGCTCGCCGTGGCGCATCTTGTCGATGTCATCCTTCAAGTCTTCGTAAGTATTTACCCTGACTTGTCGGGCGAAATCATCGTAGGAATCAATGTCGTCAAACGTATTTCTATGACCGAAAGCCGTATCTTCAGCCGTCCGAACCAGGTTGGACAGTACGCGGCGCTGAATTTCCTCAGCCGCATCAGCATAGCGATCAATAGCGACCTTGCGGCGGTCGAAAAAAGGACGTATATAGCGGGTCAAGCCCATTCTTATGATTGTTCTGATTTGTGGCAAAATTACCACAAGAGAGGGGATAAACCAAAGAATTTGCACTTTTTTAGCGCGACTGCTCCCTTTCCGTCACGTTTGTAAAGGCTGAAATCGAAAAAGTCTGCCGACTGAGGACAGAAGAGACATTCGGAAAAACGAAAAATCGATGGACAACGATAAACAGCCATCCGGCAAGTGGCGTGATTCCGATATTTAATCAACAGATGTATAAGTCCAATCGCCACACACATACGCCCCAATGATTGCGATACAGCTATAAGCTAAAACAACGACTAAAAAATGCAACAACAAGTCCTTAGGCTTTGTCTTTTGTCAGGGCAGGCGTTGGAATGAAGCGACAACCCTGTCATAGTTCGCCGCAAAAATGCAACCCCTTAGGGTTGGTCTCTCAAAATATCCGCATATAGCCGTTTGAACATGCTGATATATCAAACCATCAAAGCCCATCCCTGCGATACAAGCCCTTAGGCTTGGTCTTTTGGCAGGGCAGGCGTTGGAGCGGAGCGACAACCCTGCCATAGTTCGCCGCAATGTGCAACCCCTTAGGCCCGGTCTTTCAAAATCATCCGCATATTAGCTTATAATCAAGCGATTATTGTGCGTTTTGCCAGCTCGCCGGAAATGCTTACCTTTGCATACGCAAGAGCGAGGAGCGCTCTTGGCTTAATTATTCACCAATTAAATCTATACCACAATGATTAAGTTCGTTATCAGAGCGAAGAAAAATCCGCTCAACCGTACACAAATTAAATTTTATCCCCAGATGGCGCCGGGCGTGCCCGTGATGTTGCGCACGATTGTCGGGCGCATCGAGAAGCGTTCGGGCGTATCTTCTGCCTCCGTCAAGGCGGTGTTGGATGCCCTGCAATATGAGATTCTCCAAACGCTTGCGGACGGTGATTCCGTTCGCTTAGGAGATCTTGGTTCTTTTCGCCTGACGATGCACGGCGAGGGCGCGTCGACGGCGAAAGAGGCAAAGGAAAAAGGGGCAAATCTCATTAAGCGCGTAAGCGTGAGGTTCACGAAAAGCAGTGCGATGCGTATGGCACTCGACAAACGCAACTTAACCTTCGGTGCGCAGGAGGATATCCTGAATGCGAAGTAAGCGAAGAGGCGGTGCAATGTAGTGCCGGCAGAAGATTACATTTAATAAAGGCCGCGTTTTCAACCGATGAAAGCGCGGTTTTTTCGTGTTTTGTCGAAAATGGGCGTTTGATTTTTCACACAAGGCTAAGAATCATTCAAACTTTCTCCTATGATCGTAAAAATTGTCTTAGGTGAAAGTTTGAAGAGTCTTATAGGAGAATTAAAATTGTCTTATAGGAGAATTTTTCGGATCATAGGAGAAAGTTTGGCGGAGGTACGGAGTGCGTTGCAGCGGGGAGGTTTGGGCGATGTTTTATCCATAAATCTGCGATGAAACCGCCGTTTTTTGCGCTTTTTTGTCGTTTTCTGCGTGTATTTTTTGGGGTGAAAGC
>JABZGO010000244.1 GCA_015259305.1 Alloprevotella tannerae
AACCAATGCAGTAGACAAAAAGGATAAGACCCAACTCCTTGACGAAGTTAATAATGAGCTTTTGTTGGTGCATCATTTCGGAAAATCCTTCAGTCGTTGCATTGGGTTCAACGACAAAGACATTGTAGAGATGGCCAACCAAAATGCCGACAAACAAGACGAACGTTACGCCAAGCGAAACGCCGCCGATTTTCATTTTACCCAACTTAATGCCGAGCCAAATCACCAACGCAAAGATGATGGCCAAATGGGCAGGGCCGAAGGGCTTCATTAGAATATCAACAATCCACTCCATTGTTATTTATTGAGGTTAAAAGGTTTCTTAAACACAAGCTGCCGTATAGCGGCTCTGACTTAAAATTGCTGCAAAAGTATGTAAAGCGTTTCATTGTGCAAAGCAATAAGCCCAAAAAAGCTATAATGGTAGCCCAGGTCAACAAGACAAAAGGTAGCAACCAACGTAAAAAAGGAAAAAGTGGCGTCGACCGGTCTTTACGATGGTATAGTTTTGACTCATCTAAGAAACGCGACAGCCGCAAGCGGGAACTCCGCCTGCGGCTGTCTATATATAATAATGTGTGACTGCTTATTTTTTGATCATATCCACCGAGCGTTGCAAGAAGTTGCTCAAAGCCTCTCCCTTGAGCAAGCCGTTTTGCAACAAAGCCAAATCTATCAATTGCGCGATAACGGAATCGGACTTCGCATAATCGCCCAAGATCTCGCTGCGGATGGATCGTTGCCTTTCGATGTCGGCATTACACTTCGTCAACTCATCGCGCTGCTCCTGCGTAATCTCATCCGGCTTCTTGTCCTTTTGCTGCTGTGCGAGGGCAGCGCGGCGGGCGTTAAGGCCGTTCATCTCGTTGTCCACGGGCTGCAAGCGTTCGCTCACGGCGGCCGTCATATCAGCCAGCACAGTCTTGATTAAGCGGTGGTCAGCGTTGAGAATAACGCTATACATATCCGGCATTTGACCATAGAATCCCATTCCGGGCTGCAAGCGTGCGACGTCTTTCATACGCCGCATATATTCGCTCTGCGTAATGAGTACAGGCGCAGCCTTTTCGCCCATCGAAGCAACCTCAACCGTAAACTCTGCGTCGCTCAACTTCGGGAAACCGGCCTTGAAAGTCTCAGAAAGATTATCGCTTTCTGCTTGCGTCAAACTGCTTTGTGTTGCTTCCGCCTTGGGTATCAGGCGATCTGCAGCGTCACTGTCTACACGTACGAAGCGCGACTTCTCAAATTTCTGCTCCAACATCTGCACGAGCGGCGTGTCGAGTTGGCCATCGAGCAGCAATACGCTGTAACCCTTTTCTTCGGCCGCTTGTATGTAAGCATATTGCTCCTCTTTGCTGTTCGCATAAAGGTAAACAAGGTTACCATCTTTATCCGTCTGCTCAGCAGCGATGAGTTGCTTATACTCTTCAAAGGTATAATATTTCCCGCCAACGTCTTTCAGCAAGGCATAAGTCTTGGCGCGTTCAAAGAAATCCTGCTCGCTAAGCATACCATAGTTGATAAAGAGTTTCAAGTCGTCCCATTTCTCCTCGAAAGTCTTGCGATCTTCCTTGAAGATGCTTTGCAGACGATCCGAAACCTTCTTCATAATATAGCCGGATATCTTCTTCACGTTCGCATCGCTTTGCAGATAACTTCTACTTACGTTCAGCGGAATATCAGGCGAATCAATGACGCCATGAAGCAGCGTTAAAAACTCAGGAACGATGTTTTCACCCTCATCCGTGACGTAAACTTGATTGCAATACAGCTGTATTTTGTTCTGACGGATGTCGACATTGCTCTTCAAGCGCGGAAAATAGAGTACGCCGGTCAGATGGAAGGGGTAGTCTACGTTAAGATGAATCCAGAAGAGCGGCTCATCCATCATCGGATACAATTCGCGGTAAAACTTCGTATAGTCTTCATCCTTCAACGTACTGGGTTGGCGCATCCAAAGCGGGTTCGTATCGTTGATGATGTTAGGTTCTTCAGTTTCTACTTCCTTTCCATCTTTCCATTCGGTCTTTTTCCCCATTGCTACGGGTATCGGCAGGAAGCGGCAGTATTTGCGCAGGAGTCCGAGCACCGTATTCTTTTGTAGAAACTCCTTGCAATCATCGTCGATGTGAAGGATTATGTCCGTTCCGCGCTCTGTTTTGTCAGCCTCCTCCATCGTGTAGGCAGGCGTACCATCGCAAGTCCAGCGTACAGCTTTGCTATCGGCCTTATAACTTTTGGTCACGATTTCCACTTCTTTGGAAACCATAAACGTAGAATAGAAGCCGAGACCGAAATGGCCTATAATTGCATTGGCATCGTCTTTATATTTCTCTAAAAACTCATTGGCGCCCGAGAAAGCTATTTGGTTAATATAGCGATCAACCTCTTCAGCCGTCATTCCGATACCGCGATCGCTGATCGTCAGCGTACCTGCGGCCTCGTCGATCTTGACTTGGACCGTAAGATCTCCTAAATCTTCTTTATATTCGCCGCGCATAGCGAGGGTCTTCAACTTTTGTGTGGCATCTACTGCATTAGATACGACCTCACGAAGGAAGATTTCGTGATCTGAATACAAGAATTTTTTGATAACGGGAAAGATGTTCTCCGTCGTTATCCCAATATTTCCCTTTTGCATGATTTATCTGTTTATTGTTATTGTCCATATTAGTATGCAAAGAGAGTGCCAAGCAGGCCCACGAGGTCGGTTTATTTTGAAGAAAGTGAAGATTTCGCAAACTATAATCCATTTCCGGACTCGCGCTCGGCTTAGCGGCAGTCTCCTATGTCTATTCATTATGATAGTCCGCTTGCCAATGAAGTGACAAATGCAGGCCTTTTACTCCTCCCCCACCCTTTTGCCGTTCGCGATGCCTTAGACTGCTCAAAGGCGTAAGGAAGCGTGAGCGGCGAGATAAGGAAATCGTATGC
>JABZGO010000245.1 GCA_015259305.1 Alloprevotella tannerae
AATAAATAAGATGACAAAAAACCAACAAAGGGTAAGCTCAACCAGAGCAGATTCCATTGCGGTGTGTTTGTTGCCAGCGTAAGTCCGTAAATGACAAGTCCAAGCAGCGTCGTAAGGTAACCCCATATTAACATGGTGTCGCCGCTGTGGCGTCCATCGTCCGTCTTCGTTTGGTCGATCATTGTCATGATCAGCTTCAGACTCTCTTTCTCTGAAATCTTTTTCTCTTCCATTTTGAGTATTATTTTGCGAGTTTGTATTTCCTTGTCTTTTGCAGCAATGTGAGCTTGGCCGCATCAGGGTGTATCACGTAAAGAAGTTTATTTCATAAACCAAATGCTGTTTAAAATAAGCGACTTTCTGCTTTTGTCGCTCTTAAATCTGCTGCAAAGATAAAGTAGTTTATTTTATAAACCAAAAGATCCTGGGAAATTTTTCGAAAAATCGATTTATCTCCACATTGCAGGTGGAGAACGACTACGAAGCACACAAGATTGGTTGACGATCTTGGAACTGAAGTGGCGCATATCTTATCTGCGTATTGTTTGGTGGCAGCAAACCATCGTTTGGTCGGAGCAAACGATCGTTTGGTGGCAACAAATCATCGTTTGGTCGGAGCAAACGATAAAGCAATCATAACGTTGCAGCTTTTTTTAATCGTTTGTGGCAATACATTTGTGAGTGGCGCTTGGTAATAGCAAGCGGCCAACCTTTATAATGGAGCAGAAGTTGATGGTTGAAACATTGTTTTTGCGTTCAGTCGGTATTGTCTTTAGCTGAAGTAATATGGCCGTATTTATATTTACATCAGGCTCTTCGCGTTTGTTTGCTTTCTGTATTTTATGATGTATTGAAGCTGAACTTATTCGCTATCTGCAAGGCTCAGTTTGAGGTCTTGTCCGTCAAAAAGGACGTTTATGGCCCTTAGGGCGCTCATGATCCAATTATAATGCTTAATTTTGCACAGTTGAATCGCACTTGTGCTAAAATTAAGAAGGAAATGAATCCATCAACATACGACTATAAAGATTTTATCAAAAGAATTGAGGATAGTTTGAAAGAGCATTGGGATGAAGATGCTTTTACTGATTATCAGGGAGCTACTCTGCAATATCACGATGTAGCAAGAAAGATTGAGAAGCTTCATATTCTCTTTGAATATGCCGATATTCACCCCGGCGATAAGATAGCTTTGTGCGGCCGAAACAGTTCCGGATGGGCTTCAGCTATGTTAGCGATTTTGACTTATGGAGCAGTCGCTGTCCCTATTTTGCACGAATTTAAAGCAAAGCAAGTACACGACATCGTGAATCACTCCGGCGCCCGCCTGCTTTTTGTCGGCGATCAAGCGTGGCCTGAGTTGGATGCCGAGCAAATGCCGGATCTGATGGGCATAGTCAGCTTGATTGATTATAGTTTGCTACTCAGCCGTTCAGAGCAATTGGTGCAGGCGCGCGAATCGCTTAACAAAATCTTTGGCGAACGCTTCCCCAAATATTTCCGCCAAGAGCACGTCAATTATCGCCCGGCTTCAGACCCTGATGCCTTAGCTATTTTGAACTATACTTCCGGAACAACGAGCAACTCTAAAGGGGTTTTGATCCCTTATCGTGCGTTGTGGTCGAATATGGACTTTGCCGACAGCGTTTTAGGTGATAAGCTTCAGCGTGGCAGTAAAGTGATTAGTATGCTGCCGATGGCACATATGTACGGCATGAGCTTTGAATTTTTCTACGAATTCTTGATTGGCATCCATATTTATTTCCTTACGCGCGTTCCAAGTCCGCGCATCATCTTTCAAGCCTTTGCTGAAGTGAAGCCCGACTTGATCGTTGCAGTCCCCTTGATTATCGAAAAGATCATACGAAAGTCGGTTCTTCCCAAGTTGCAAACACCCAGTATGAAAGTATTGCTGAAGTTGCCCCTGATCAATCAGAGAATACGCGATAAGATCCGCGAGCAACTCGTGGCGGCTTTCGGTGGAAAGTTCTATGAAATCATAATCGGCGGCGCGGCATTTAATAGCGAGATTGAAAACTTCTTGTATAAGATGAACTTCAATTACACCGTGGGCTATGGTGCAACGGAGTGTGCGCCCATTATTACGTATGCTGATTGGCACGAACGCCGCTTAGGCTCCTGCGGTCGCGTCGTTCCGCATATGAAAATCAAGATTGATAGTAAGGATCCGCAACGCATTGTGGGCGAAATCTTGGTACGCGGTGCCAATGTAATGCTCGGCTATTATAAAAATCCGGAGGCTACGGAGGCGGCCATAGATAAAGATGGCTGGTTTCACACGGGCGATTTAGGTGTCATTGATGCTGATGGCTTCTTGTACATCCGTGGGCGCAGCAAGAATATGCTGCTTGGCTCAAGCGGGCAGAATATCTATCCGGAAGAGATCGAAGAGAAATTGAATATCCTGCCTTATGTGGCAGAATGTATCGTCATTCAAGAAGGAGACCGACTTTATGGTCTCGTCTATCCCGATGAAGAAGAAGTAAAGCGCGATAATTTGAGCGAAGAGCAACTGAAAGAAAAAATGGAGCAAAACCGCAAAGAGTTGAACACGATGGTCAATAGCTACGAGCAGCTCTCCGGCATACGTATTCATAGCGAAGAGTTTGAGAAAACGCCTAAGCGCTCTATCAAACGCTATCTCTACACGAGCAACTTTGAGAAAGCTTAGCACGAACGCCTAGCGCGGCTTGGTGCTCCTGCACTTTCGCAATGAACTGTTAAAGATAAGCATACCTATATATGGATGACTTAGAGAAAGATTTGGCTGACTTGACGGCAAAGGACGCAATGGTTCTGCGCACAGAGGGTTTAGTAAAAAAATATGGACGCCGAACAGTTGTGAATGACGTCTCATTTAATGTGCATCAAGGAGAAATCGTCGGACTGCTCGGCCCTAACGGAGC
>JABZGO010000246.1 GCA_015259305.1 Alloprevotella tannerae
GTTGTTGTTGAGCTGAACCGCCGGGTTGATTGAAGAACGATGCTTCTAAATCGGTTTGATAAGGAGAATTTATCACCTCATCATTCAAAATTGGTTCGACTACGACTTCTTGTTTAGAGGGTGTAGATAAAACCGAAGCATTACTAAATTTATCCCCTTCACCAAATAAGAGCCAATTCACATTTACTTCTGGGAAGGCATTATGAATAGCTAAAACATGCTTGTTGGTAGGATTAGTTCTTCCGGTAAAAATACTTGATAGAGAAGCTGCTGACAGGTTTAGTCGTTGTGCAAATTCTTGTTGAGACAAATTATGGTCATCCATTAGTTGTCGTATACGATCCTTCATTTCCATTATATGCTGAATTTAGAGCATGACGGTCTTTGGGGGACAAAAAATCGTCATTTTACATTAAACATTCTAAGTCATGCAAAGATAAACATTTTAAGAAACCCACACAACGTATCGAATAAGAAAATCAAATTTGATATTCAATTTGCAAACCAAACGACAATATACAGACATAAATCATATAGAAATCACAATCATCAAATATTAGCTATATAAACCATAAGTTCTCATATGGGTATTACAATATACTATAGATAACAGTCATATAACACTTATCTTCAATCATATTACGCAAAACAATGCGCGAGCAGAGACATCAAATACCAGCCACACAATAAAAATCAATCCAAATTCTTGTAAAGCACTTCATTAATATCGCATATAAACGCTGATAATCTGCAACTTAAATCTAATTTGTAAAGAGTTGATTTTTATTTTGCACACAAAACAAAACTACACACCAAAACAACATTTACACATCTAAAACATTAACAACTCATTTCTTTTGTACCTATTCTTTTTTCTATATAGATTTACATATAAACATTTGTACATTGAATTGCTGAATGTCAATTGCTATTTCGATATTTTAATTTGTAGTATAAGACCTCCATCTCTCAGTAAAAAATCATAGATATAAGTTCCTTTTAAAACAATCAAGGGAAGACCAAGCTAAAAGCATACAACGCAATCATGAGATAAGAATAACAACGTAATAGGCTGATTATATTGAGATAAGCACAAAACATACTCCATATAAAAATAGGGCTAAAAAACTTTTCGTGAACAATAATCGCAATACAGAGATTACAATTTGTGCGTAATCAAACTAATCAGAGCATGATTAAAGGCTATTACGAAGAGAAATCGGCAAATAATACACAGTTCTAATTTCAACAGGAAACTATTTCGACAGAAAAGGCAGCTCTGAAAGCGCAGAAATTTTACTCAAAACAAGGTAAGCGACAAAGTAAAGTGGCAACTTTGAAATTTCAAAGTTGCCACTTTACGCCATCTGTTAGCAAGAAAATATTTTACATAAAGGACTCAATGGAGAATAAACGATAAAAGCTCCTTCATCAATTCCCCTGAAGAGATTGATGCACTCCCTACCCCTTTTGAGCGGGCATCTGTACGACGAATCTCTGCAACAATCCGCATTACTTTTTCTGCTCTGTAATTCCGCATAGCAACTGCATACGTTTTTCTAAACTGCCAATCGCTTACTCCGACGCACGATGCTATCCCACTCTCCGTTTTATCCATTGAATAATATGCCAGCATCAAATTTGAAAAGAAGCGAAACAAAGTCGGTAATGTTCTTTGGATAGGAAACTCTTTAGGATTTCCGTCAAAATATTTCTCAATTTTGTAAGCCTTCAGTACATCCTTTTGAGCAAGCGCATCCTGAAGCTCGTAAAGATTATATTCCTTACTCACCCCAATGATTGCAGCCACAGAAGCAACAGAGATTGACGCCGTAGATGATGAAGATAGACAAAGCTTATCCAACTCTGCAGCCATACGATTAAGATCAGCACCGACATACTCTATTAATAATTGTAAGGCCGCCGGCTCGATCTTTTTTTGCTTGGCTGCAAGATATGCATTTATAAAAGAAGGCAACTGCGAATCATACAAGCGCTTTGACTCAAAAAGGACGCCGACTTTTCCTAAAAGCTCTATACCCTTCTTGCGTCGGTCTAGCGTACCGTTTTTATAGCAGAACACTAAAATGGTCGAAGCCTGCGGCTGCTTAAGATAATACTCTAGCCGCTCAAAATCTTTTATATTCTGAGCTTCCTTTACTAGCACAACCAATCGAGGCGCTCCCATCGGAAATCCTTTGGCTGCATCCAAAACACTATCTATTACAACATCCGCCCCATAAAGCGTGATCAAGTTAAAATCACGCTCTTCAGGGCGCAAAGCCGTTGACACCAACAGGTCAGCAAGGCGGTCAATGTAGAAACTCTCCTCACCCATTAAGAAATAAACGGGCTTAAAAACCCCTTCGTTTATTTCCCGGGCTATACTTTCATACGTAGGACCGGCACTCTTTTTTGCGACAAGAGCCATCGTCACCAATCAAATTTCAAATGCCTTACAGTACGTCGTTGGTCCATAATGAGCCGCATAGCCTCTATGCCTATCCTAACGTGCGTTTCCGAAAAGTTATTTGTAACCTTCCTATCGCTGGCCTCCGTCTTGATGCCGTCAGCCTCCATCGGATTATCAGACACCAACAGCAATGCCCCCATAGGAATATGGTTATAAAAGCCGCAAGAAAAAAGCGTAGCCGTCTCCATATCTACAGCCATTGCTCTCGTCTCTCGTAAATAAGTTTTAAAACGCTCATCATGCTCCCAGACACGTCGGTTCGTAGTATAAACCGTACCCGTCCAATAGTCATGATTATTATCTCGCAAAGCCGTTGACACTGCACGTTGCAGCATAAAAGCCGGGAGCGCAGGCACTTCAGGGGGGAAATAGTCATTTGATGTTCCTTCTCCACGTATGCCGGCCAAGGGTAGGATATAATCACCTAAGCGCGTTTTATC
>JABZGO010000247.1 GCA_015259305.1 Alloprevotella tannerae
AGATAGCGTTGAGCTTTCTATGGCAAGTCCGGTTAAGGGTACATCTGTTTATTTCGAATGGAATGCTGACGGTAATGTAACGCAGTACACACTGGATACTTCTTACAAATTATTCAGAGTAAAATCGAAAGCAAATACTAAGGTACGTGTTCTTGTTGCTAACGAACAAGATAAACTCTCAGTATTTAGTATTTCACACGCTAAGATTGGCGAAACAGACTTCACCGGTTTGAAAGACGCTCGCACGATAACCATTGATGATGCCGGACTGAAATCCGTTAATCTCCCCGTTTCTTCTGAGCTGAAGCAGTTGAATCTCAGTGGAAATGAATTAACCGAGCTTGATTTGTCGAAGTTCCCGAACCTCTACTTCCTCTCTTTGAATGATAATAAACTGAAGACTTTCGATTTGTCGAAGGCGAAGAAGCTTGGTCTTGCCCTTCTTGCAGGCAATAACATGAAAGAGATTAAGATAGACAATCCGGATCTCTGGAATCTTGACTTGAGCAAAAATGCTTTTGAAAGTGTTTCGCTCGACAATGCTCCTGCTTTGGAACAACTTTGGTTGAACGATAATAAACTTACAAAGGTTGATATTTCTAAGAATTCACATCTTACCGTATTGAATCTTGTTAAGAACAAGCTGAGATTCTCTACCATGCCGGTCGCTGTAGATAGCGATGGTAAGAGCAAGTTCTATAAGTATTCTTACAACCTCCAAGAACCACTTGATGTGAAGTGTGTTGATGGTAAAGTAGACCTAAGCGCTGAAGCTATGGTTGATGGTGAAGCTACATCATTCCGCTGGTTCGTTGATCGTATCAATGTGATTGATGGTGAACCACAAGGTGAAGAGTTGGAAGCTGATGAATTCTCTATCGTGAATGGTGTTACTACGCTAAAATTAACAAAGGCCGCTAACAACCTTGTTTGCTTGATGCGTAATACTCGTTTGCCAAATCTCTATCAAATCACCAACTACATTACCTTTGATCCAAATACTTCTATCGAAGGCGTTACCGCTGATGATGTGACGATACAGCTTGTAAATGGCGGCATTACCATTCTGGGTGGAAAGAATCGTATGCTTGCTGTTTATACCATCGATGGAAAGTTAGCTTATCAAAACAAATTGGCAGATAAAGAAGCTCACGTTTCTCTACCTGCCGGTACGTACGTTGTGCGTGTTGATAACAAGGTTGCTAAGGTGAATGTAAGATAATAGAGCAATTATAATTCTCTAATTACAGCTAAAGAGTGCTTCTCCGGATAGAGTAAGCACTCTTTTTTTTGTGTAGTTGTACTTCGGTAACTTGTTTCATACGCTGCAATACATAACAACCCCGATTCTACCGATCTCTTTTAGGTAGAATCAGGGTTGCTATATCATGCTATTTTTGTAGCGCTACATCAGGCTGTAGGCCACAGTAAGGCCGGCCATAACGATGCTGACCATACTCATCAGTTTGATAAGAATGTTCAAACTTGGACCTGATGTGTCCTTGAACGGATCACCAACGGTGTCGCCAACGATTGTGGCTTTGTGGACGTCACTACCTTTGCCACCGAAGTTTCCTTCTTCCACGAATTTCTTAGCATTGTCCCACGCACCACCGGCATTCGCCATAAAGACGGCTAGCGTAAAGCCGGCGCAGAGGCCGCCAACGAGGAGACCGAGCACACCGGCAACGCCGAGGACTACGCCCGTGACGATGGGGATGATAATGGCTAAGAGCGAGGGTAGAATCATTTCGTGCTGGGCAGCGCGTGTGCTGATTTCGACACAGCTTCCATAGTCGGGTGTAGCCTTGCCTTCGAGGATGCCTTTTATTTCGCGGAACTGGCGTCGCACTTCATCGACCATCTTAGCCGCGGCACGTCCGACAGCACCCATCGTGAGTCCACAGAAAAGGAAGGCAGCCATCGCGCCTATGAATACACCTACGAGTACGCGCGGGTTCATCAGCGTCACTTGGAAGTATTCCATCATTTCGGACATCGAAGCCTTTGACGGATCGAAAGCATTGCCCGCAGCGTCGATAAATTGCTGTCCGCCCTCCATAGCCCGCGTCATGGCGATTTTTATTTCTTCTACATAAGAAGCCAGTAAGGCCAGTGCGGTAAGTGCTGCCGAACCGATGGCAAAGCCTTTGCCCGTGGCAGCCGTGGTATTGCCGAGTGCATCGAGTGCATCTGTGCGGTGGCGTACCTCTTCGCCCAACTCACTCATCTCAGCGTTGCCGCCAGCGTTGTCGGCGATAGGGCCGTAAGCGTCCGTAGCGAGTGTGATACCCAGCGTGGACAACATTCCGACAGCCGCAATGCCGATACCGTAGAGGCCTTTCGAGATGCTCTCAGCACTCATAGAGAGATCGAAATGATTAGCGCAGAGATAACTCAACATAATGGCCACGCCGATAGTAAGCACGGGGATGCTCGTGGAAATCATACCCGTACCGATACCTTTGATGATAACTGTGGCAGGTCCAGTCTGAGCCGATTCGGAAATAGCCTGAGTGGGCTTATAACTATGCGAGGTGTAATACTCTGTAGCTTGTCCGATGACGACGCCCGCCGTGAGACCACTGATGACGGAGAAACTGAGGCCTACCCAGTTGTCGAGGCCGAGACCGTAAAGGATGAGGAACGTGGCGAAGGCAATCAGCACAGCGCTGGTATTGGTGCCGACGGCCAGTGAACGTAGCAACTGACTCATGCTTGCCCCTTCTTTGGTGCGCACGAGGAAGATGCCGATGAGTGAGAGGAAGATACCGACAGCGGCAATAATCATGGGGGCGATGACAGCCCGCATCTGCATGTCGCCAGCCGAAGCAAAGGCCGTGGCACCTAAAGCGGCCGTAGAAAGAATGGAGCCGCAATAGCTCTCATAAAGGT
>JABZGO010000248.1 GCA_015259305.1 Alloprevotella tannerae
CCCATATCGTAAGCCAGCTTCTCAAACTCGTCATCCTTCATCTTAATGCTGTCTTTTGACTGCATTAGCTTCGTCATTTTCTCGTTGAGTGCCTTGAAAGCTTTTTCTATTTCGGCGTCCGTCTTCTTTTGTCCGTCCTTAAAGCCTTCAATGAACTTGTCAACATTGACTTTCTTTTTTGTTTTCTCACCAAAGAACTGCTGTTCTATGGTCGGGAAAGTTTGTTGCGTCATCATCATGCCCGCTTGCAAGCCAAAGAAATTTGCTTGCTTCGTCGTATCTTTGGCCATTTTAAGACCTTCTTCCATACCATCAAGGAGCTTATTGTTGTCAATCTTGATGGTGCTGTCAGGAAATGCCATCGCAAGCTGCGCGGAATCGGGCGCGGTGGCCATTCCGAGAGCATAGCTTAGCGAATCCACGTCGTTCTTTAGCGACGCTGTGTGTTTGGAGCAGCTCACGCTCATCAAGGCTGTGAGCAACAACAAGGAAAGAACTTTGAATTTCATATTGTGTTTTGAAATTATCGGCCTCGCCCGGCGCGGTTTTAATCGCGCTGTTTGCTGCGCCGTGCTCAAGGCGTGCCGGATAGGTTAAAGATATTTGTTCGTATGATGTATATATATAATAATGAGTCAGGCTTCAGACGATTGGGGACTTGATTTTGCGTAATGAAGTCGGGCGCATTATCTGCCCGCACTTCCTGCCGCCCGATCAATCCCATCGAGCTGAATCTTAAATATGACGTTGGCAAAAGGCGGAATCGGTCCTGTGCCCTGCCCGCCGTAAGCTTTGTCGTAAGGGACGTAAACTTCCCAAATGCTGCCCACGGGCATATGCATCAAGGCTATTTTCCAGCCTTCTATGGCCGTGCCGACGCTCATTTTAACCGGTTTTCCCGGCTGCCGCTCTATGGATGAGTCGAAAACCTTACCGTCGACGAGCCGCCCTTCGTATTCTACTTCGACAATGGACGTGTCGGAAGGAATGGCGCCCCCTCCGGCTTTAATGACGCGGTAGAAAACGCCGCCCGGGAGTCGTTTTATGTCTTTCCGGCTCGCCAATTGCTTCAAGTAAGCATCGGCCGCTTTCTTCTGCGGGCCGTATTGCGTCTCCAAAGCCTTTGAAGCCATGAGTTTTACGCGCATATCGGCGTCTTTTCCGGCCAGCGTGGGCGTCAGTTCCTGCCCATTTATTTTGAAGGCCGACTTCTTATGCAATCCGGCGGCAAAGCCGGCGAGGAAGTTCTTCAAGCTTAGCATACGCGTCGTGTCGTTGCCGAAGACCTGGCGCTCGATTGTGGGAAACATCTGCGTCTTGATCTGCAAACCGGCTTGCACGCCGGCGTAGTAAGCCATTTGTTTTTTATCGTCGCCGGCCAGCGAGCCATCTTTCAGGCCGCGGATAAAGTCGTCGACATACTGAGAATCGATACCCATCTGTCGAAAATAGGCCTCGATGCCTTGCGTATTGGCCATACCGATCTCATAGCTGAGCGTATCGACGTCGGTTTTCATCTCAGCTCTTGGCGTACTTTTATGACAAGAGGCGAGAAAGAGGCCGCCAAGTAGCGGCAATATGAAGAGTAAACGTTTCATTGTGGCGTGCTTTATTTTACCTTGACAAGCTCGATGTCGAAGACCAGCGCCGCATAAGGCGGAATCTGCTGCCCTGCGCCCTGCGTGCCATAGGCTAAGTTGTAAGGAATGAAGAGGCGATACTTTGCGCCTTCGGCCATGAGCTGTACGCCTTCCGTCCAACCCTTGATCACTTGGTTCAAGCCGAAAGTAGCTGTCTGCCCGCGTTTATAAGAAGAGTCGAAGACGGTACCATCGATCAAGCGGCCTTCATAATGACACTCTACGGTATCCGTTGCCGTCGGTTTACGTCCGATTGCGCTGCGTAAAACCTCGTATTGCAAGCCGCTGGGGAGCACGGTTACGCCCTCGCGCTTTGCGTTATCAGCCAAGTAGCGCTCTCCGGCTTCGCGCATAAACTTACCGCGCTCGGCCTCCTGCTGTTCCATAAACTGCTGTACGAGCATTTGCGCTTCCGTTTCGCCGATTTCCGGCTGCTGCCCCTTCAAAACATCGTCGATGGCTTTGCTGAAATCGGCCGTTTCGAGGCTGTTCACGCCCAGGCCCTTAAGATTATTGGCGATGACTACGCCCAATGCATAACTGAGTTTATCCATTTTTTCTGTTGCTATCTTACATTTTATCGGGCAAATGTACAACTTTTTTCGCTACCTTTGCGCAGTAGCCTATAAATTTAAGCAAGTATGAGACAGAAATTGGTTATTCTCTCCGGAGCCGGCATGAGCGCCGAAAGCGGCTTTAGCACGTTTCGCGACGCCGGCGGCCTGTGGGAGCAGTATCCCGTGGAGCAGGTCGCAACCCCTGAGGGTTGGCGGGCAGATCCTAATTTGGTGACAGACTTCTACAATCAGCTACGGCGCCAGCTGATTGATGCACAACCCAATGCGGCCCACTGCGGACTGGCGGCTTTGGAGGAACATTTTGAGATGACGATCGTGACGCAAAACGTTGATGATCTGCACGAAAGGGCAGGTAGCACACGCGTAATTCATCTCCACGGCGAATTGATGAAGGTGTGCAGTTCGCGCGATCCTGATAATCCGCGCCTTAGGCAGACGCTCACACGCGAGCGCATTGATGTGGCCCACGGAGAGCAAGCGGCCGACGGCTCTTTGCTCCGCCCCTGGATCGTATGGTTTGGCGAGGCGGTACCCAAACTTGAGCAAGCGGCCGAGGAAGTGGCTAAAGCTGACATCTTTGTTATTATCGGCTCGTCCTTAAATGTTTATCCCGCGGCCGGATTGGTGCGCCACGTGCCCAAGGGGGCGCAGATTTTTTTGATCGATCCTGCAG
>JABZGO010000249.1 GCA_015259305.1 Alloprevotella tannerae
ACACCTTTCAGTTCGGTGCGCCCCTTTGCGCTCGTGATAAAAAGAGCTTCAGCTCGTGATAAAAAGAGCTTGTGCTCGTGATAAAAAAGGTTTCCTCTCGTGAGCGTACGTAGCGCAAGCGAGGCCTTGTCTTCAAATCGTGGACATAAAAGGGTAAAAAAGAGGGAGAATGGGGCGGCATAAGGCGCGAGGAAAACGTGAGTAAGGCGTCGGAAGCATCCGAGGCGTAGCCCTTGCGCCGTTGCGGTCGAAGTGGGGCGAACTATAGTCGTTGGTCCGTATTTTGTGCGGCTTGCTGCCAAAGTTTACAAGGGCGCGCCGCGGGCAAAAGGTGCGCCGGCTGCGAAAATGAATAGGTCGGAAGGATGGCGAAAAGACACATCGAGGCCTCATAGCCTTTTCTTTCCTGCGGAAAAGGCTGCGCCGCGCGGTCGGAAGCGCGGCCGGCGTCCGGAAAAGCCGGAACGGCAGTTGTGCGTTAGCGGAAAGAGTCAGTCAGGAGTTTGATCTCAATAGCCGGCGATATGCGCTCGTAGAGGATATTGTAGACTGCGTCAAGAATAGGCATATTTACATGGAAATGCTTATTGATGCGCTTCATGCAGGCCGTGCCATAGTAGCCCTCAGCTATCATTTCCATCTCTATTTGTGCATTCTTGACGCTGTAGCCTCGGCCGATCATCGTGCCAAATACGCGGTTGCGCGAAAAATTGGAGTAGCCGGTCACGAGTAAGTCGCCCAAGTAGACGGAATCGTAGATGACGCGTTCGATAGGATAGACGGCGCGGAGAAAACGGTCCATTTCCTGCACGGCATTGGAGATCAGGACGCTCTGGAAGTTGTCGCCATATTTCAAACCGTTGCAGATGCCGGCTGCGATGGCATAGACGTTTTTCAAGACGGAGGAGTATTCGATGCCGATGACGTCGTCGCTCGTCTTCGTCTTGACGTAGCTGCTACTCATAAGGTCGGCAAAACTGCGCGCAAAGTCTTTGTCGGCCGAACCTATGGTCAGGTAAGTGAGCCGCCCGAGGGCCACTTCTTCAGCGTGGCTCGGGCCGCCGATGACGGCGAGGTTCTCGTCGGGGACGTTGTATATCTGGCGGAAATATTCGCTGCAAACTAAGTCTTCGTCGGGTATGATGCCCTTGATGGCCGTGATAATGTGCTTATCGTGGAGCTTGCGCTTCAGTTTGCGGAGGTGATGCTTCACATAGGGAGAGGGGGTGACGAAAATCAGCGTGTCGCAGGCTTCAACGGCCGTGTTGATGTCGCTCGCAAAGGTGATGCGCGATACATCAAAGCGCACGCTCGTCAGATAGGAAGGGTTGTGCTCTAAACGCTTGAACTCCTCGATCTGCTCCGGGCGTCTGATGTACCAAACTATGTTGGGCACTTTTTCCAGTACCATCTTGGCGATCGCCGTAGCCCAACTGCCGCCGCCAAATATGGCTATTCTACCACAGTCCATAGCATAAGCCGACAGGCTTTCCCATTGCGGTGAACGCAACGAGAAAGCCTGTCTTGTTTATTTGTGTAAGTGTGAAATCCATTCGCTGATCTCTTCGACGCCGGGGCGTGGGAGGTCGACGATTCCACGATATTTTTTTTGCAATTCGATGATTTGCTGTTGTATCTTTTGAGGCTTCTCGTCGGCCAAATTGCTGACGAGATTGTAGCCCAACTTCTGCAAGACGGGAACAACATCTTCGGGGATGCCGATAGCGGTATAAGCACTCACAGCATCGCGCGGCGGATTCTTCTCCGGACGCATCGTGGGGAAGAGCAATACTTCCTGAATGTAGCTTTGGCCCGTCATCAACATTACCAAGCGGTCGATGCCGATACCGATGCCCGAGGTGGGCGGCATACCATACTGCAAAGCGCGCAGGAAGTCTTGGTCGATGAACATCGCTTCGTCGTCGCCCTTCTCGCTGAGGCGGAGCTGATCTTGGAAACGCTCCTCTTGATCAATCGGGTCGTTGAGCTCGGAATAGGCGTTGGCCAGTTCCTTACCATTGACCATCAGCTCGAAACGCTCGGTCAAGGCGGGATTATCCCTGTGCTTCTTCGTCAGCGGACTCATCTCGATGGGGTAATCCGTGATGAACGTGGGCTGAATAAAGGTGCCCTCGCAAAATTCGCCGAAGATCTCGTCGATAAGTTTGCCTTTGCCCATCGTTTCGTCGATCTCCATCTTCAATTCTTTGCAGATGGCGCGTATTTCGTCTTCGTTCTTGCCGGAAAGATCGTAGCCCGTCTTTTCGCGGATGGCTTCAAGAATCGGCAGGCGGCGGTAAGGCGCTTTGAAACTAATGGTCTTGCCGTCGATAACCGTTTCCGCAGATCCGTTAACCGCAATACAGATGCGCTCAAGCAGACTTTCGGTGAAGCTCATCATCCAATTGTAATCTTTATATTGGACGTAGAGTTCCATACACGTAAACTCGGGATTGTGGTTCTTATCCATCCCTTCGTTGCGGAAGTTCTTGCCAATTTCGTAGACGCCCTCAAAACCGCCGACTATGAGTCGCTTCAAATAAAGTTCGGTAGCGATACGCAAATACAAATCAATGTCGAGCGAGTTGTGATGCGTGATGAACGGCCGCGCACTGGCGCCGCCCGCAATCGGCTGCAGGATGGGCGTTTCTACCTCCGTGTAGCCCGCTTCATCGAGTGCGTCGCGCAAAGTTTTGATGATAATGGAGCGCTTTCTGAACGTTTCCTTTACATCTTGGTTAACGATGAGGTCTACATAGCGCTGACGGTAGCGCAATTCGGGGTCTGAAAAACCGTCGTACACTTCTCCGTCTTTTTCTTTCACAACCGGTAGCGGCCGAATGCTCTTGGAGAGGAACGTAAGCGTTTGGGCGTGGACG
>JABZGO010000024.1 GCA_015259305.1 Alloprevotella tannerae
TCAAGGCGCTGGGGATGGCTCTAGAGCGCATCAAGGACATCGCCAAGGAAGAGGTGAAACTCATCCATCACTCTGACCGCGGATGCCAGTATGCCAGTGCAAAGTATGTTGAGATACTACGTCTGTATGGTATCAAGATCAGTATGACGGAATGCGGTGACCCGAAGGACAACGCCCAGGCGGAACGCATCAACAACACGATGAACAACGAGTTGTTGAAGGGTAAGCACTTCGCCAATACCGACCAGGTGATAGAGGCCGTAAGAGCGGCGGTCGCCTTCTACAACGAAGAGCGTCCGCACATGAGCATCGACATGATGACACCACGTGAAGCTGCCCATTGTGTGGGCGAAATAACGAAGAGATGGACGAGTTACAGGGAAAAGCACATAAAAGAGAAGCAGAACGCTTGTGCAATCCCTGGAAATAGTTTACCTCTGCCTCCTTGTCAGGGGGGTCCTTGCGGACTATGCCTGCCGGTCAACCTCTGGCAGGGATAAGGATGCGCTAGTCAACAAAACTCTGTGTTAACAAAGAACTGTCAACTATTATCAGTCATTAAGTATAACTGAGTCAACTTATACAAGGTTTAAGGCTAACAAGTAGTCAACCTGTTTCAGGAAACTACATTAAGGGCTGACTTCACAAAACGAAATCAGCCCTTTACTTTTTGCCCTCTCCAAAAGAACGGTGTATCGATCAAAAAGACTTTTTATCGGACAGCAATAATACAAAAAGGGAACTCACATAGAGCTCCCTTTTACCTTCTTATTGAGAGAAACTATTATTCAACTGCAATTTTAACCGTAGCACGGCGGTTGTAAGAGAACGGAGATAATGTGTCTACACCACCCTTAGCCTCAGTGATGATGTTATCTCTACTTACACCCATCTTAACGAGTTCGTTTGCAACTGCTGCAGCACGTGCCTCAGAAAGACGACGGTTAATAGAAGCAGAACCCGTCTTGCTATCAGCGTAACCCGTAACGCGGATCTTCGCGTTATTAGCCTTAGCGTATTCTGCAACCTCTTTCACGTTAACCAAATCTTTGCGGCTTGCAATCTTAGAAGAGTTCAAGTTAAAGAATACAGAAGTCGTTGTAACAACATATTCTGTAGTAACTTTCTCAATAGTTTCTGCAGGCTTTTGATTAGCCAACATCTCACGCAAGCGTGCATTTTCATCTTGTTGATCCTTCAAAGCAGCATTAAGAGCGTCCATTTGCTCTTTGTTCATTGCCATCAAAGCATCTACATCAGGCACCTGATCCCAATCAGTCTTATTAAAGTTATAAGTAAGACCAATAGCAGTACCAATCATCTTGTCCCAGTGACGAGACCTAGACTTCTTATAGCCAGACCATCCATCCGGATATCTGAAATCCGTGATGTCTTGCGTGCCTTCAATTGCATTTGCATAAACATCAACAAACAGTGTGAAGTGTTTGCTCAGGCGGAAGTTGTTCAACAAACCAGCTTGGTAAGAGATATCATAAGTATTTGCTGACATATTGCGAGCGACACCAACACCGGCATAAGGAATAAAGTTCCAAACGCGCTTCTCGTTATAACCGCAAAGCATATTAGATAAGTTGAACATTACATCCTCGTGAATGTTCCAATAGTGATAGGTGTGGTGATCATTCTCTGTATTCACCTGCTTACCCCATACGCCTTCAAATTTCGTGCGAAGACCGATACTCGGAGTAAACCACTTACCAATGGCAGCGTTAAAACCAAAAACGCCACGCGTTGTCGTGAACGGATTACCAGATAATCCGTGTACTTCCTGTGAAGAGTAGGCAGCATTATACTGACCACCAACACTAAAAAACCAATTTGACCAAAATGAATTTGTTGCTACGCTATACTTTTTAGTCGGAATGACTGTTTCTTGAGCCATTGCTGACGACCCTAAAGCAAGAGCAGCTAACGTAATCATGATCTTTTTCATAACTTACATATTTTAGTGAGACAATATATTTCTAATTAGGGAACTCACAGAGAAGACCTCTAACTCCCAATTTTTACGCAAATATAGAGAAATCATATTCAAACAATCAAAACTAAGATACAAAAAAACATATAATCATTAGTTATACGGTTTTATTTGGCACTTCTACAACAATAGCAAGGTCCTTTAACTAAATATACTCAATATTTTTTCGCTTTGAATAATTGCAAGAATAGTAGCTCCATCGGGTCCATAATTAGGACATTCGCAGGCAAACAATCGTTGCATTAAATTACCCATCTCTTCGTTAGATAACACTTCACCTATAGGAATAGCAGACTTTGAAGCTAAAGTTAAAGCGACATGATGATGAATTTCATTAAAAGCTTCTATATTTCCCTGCTTCAACTCTTGAACTATATTCAATAGAAGATCTGAGATATCTAATCCTTCTGTGCCTGATGGAATACCTCTTACTTCATACTCGCCATTCGTCTGCTGCGTAAGATCAAAACCGATATCAGTGAGTGGTAGTAAAATCTTTTCTAAATAGACCTTTTCCGTTGGAGAAAAATGAATCGTTTGAGGAAATAATATACCTTGAGATGGGCCTGCTTGATTTTTAATCTGACGCAAATAGTAATCATACAAAATGCGCACATCAGCTCGATGCTGTTCAACAAGCATAAGACCAGACTTTACAGGTAAAAGAATAAACCGTCCTAACAATTGCATATACTTATCAGAAAGATCATCTACATCAAACCCCTCTAAACTTGGAGATTTTGTAAGTAACGTTGATTGTTCTTCAGTCAAAGCAGACAACTCGGAACGTCGGGGTTGAAAAAGTCTATCTAGATCTCTTTCCCAATTACTTTCGACTTGTCGAGTATTTTGATTAGAACGTTCTTTATTAAAAGGATTAAAGTTTTGGTTTATATGAACTTGAGGTGGACTAAGCACCTGCGTCTTATCTATTGATTCAAAAACAGGCATAACAGGCTTGTTCTTTGTGTCAAATTCTATCAAAGGTACAGCTGCATATTTTCCTAATGCTTCTCGAACACAAGCCAAAACTACATGCCAAATTGCACCCTCATCTTGAAACTTTATTTCAGTCTTTGTCGGATGAATATTCACATCTATTCTTGAAGGATCTACTTCCAAAGCAACAAAGTAGGGAATCTGTTCATTCTCTGGAATAAGCCTTTCAAAAGCTGTCTGTATAGCCTTTGCAAAATAATTATGCCTCATATAGCGCCCATTTACAAAGAAAAATTGATGACACTTCTTCTTTGAGCTGTTCGGACTCCCAACGAAGCCTTTAATAGAAACCAGCTCTGTCTTAACTTCAATAGACATAAGCTGTTCATCTAACTTTGAACCAAACAATGCTTTTATACGCTGACGAAAGTTTCCAGCTGGCAAATCAATTAATAGGGAATTGTTATTATAGAGCTTAAATGCAACAGAAGGGTTGGCTAAAGCAAGGCGTTCAAACTCTGACGTAATGCTCCCCATTTCCGTCTGGTTAGATTTCAAAAATTTACGACGAGCTGGTATGTTAAAAAAGATATTACGTACAGAAAAATTCGCTCCAACCGGGCAAGCTACAACACTTTGACTCTTTATTCTACCTCCTTCAACATCTACACAGATACCTAGTTCTTCTTCTTCTGTTCTTGTCTTAAGCTCTACCTGTGCGACGGCGGCTATAGAAGCCAAAGCCTCTCCACGAAATCCCATTGTCTTCAACGCAAATAGATCTGAAGGGGTGCTTATCTTAGATGTCGCATGACGTTCGAAAGACAAGCGAGCATCCATTTCGCTCATACCTTTTCCATTATCGACTATTTGAACACACGACTTACCGGCATCAGTAATAAAAACTTGAATTAAAGAAGACTCCGCATCTATAGAGTTTTCTATTAGTTCTTTCACGATTGAAGAAGGACGCTGAATAACCTCTCCTGCTGCAATTTGATTTGCAACAGAATCTGGTAAAAGATGAATAATATCTGACACTTGAAACCTACTTTACATTTTGTACTGGAGCTTCTCGCCGAGGGAGTGGCTTCATTTCACTACCTTGCTTCTTCGATCTCCACTCAAAGAGATCATCTTTACTTAGTGGACGAATATAATCGAACCAAGCAAAAGGAGGTAAGAAAGTTCTCTCTCTTGGTGCCAACGCCAATGGATATACAGTTCCTGTCGGCGATGGGAACCCCAGTAGTTTACTCATCTGCTTTTGGACAAAATATGAACGCAAATTCGTAGCCTCAGTATAAACTTGATAAAGAATTGTACTATCCTTTTCTAGGGGAAAGTATATTAATGTTCCATTACCATCTACATTACTTTCTCGAACCTGTCCTTGTTCATCAAAATAACTTCTCATCAATAGCCCCGCAACTTGATTGTAATGAGTAGAGTCAACCTTTTCGATTAGTAAAGCTTGTCGGCGCACATAGATACTATCAATGATAGAATCATTCATAAAAGCATTTATTTCCTCCCCGACAATTTGTTTTTGATCACTCCAAACTATGGGATCTTTATATAATAACATTTGTTTTCTCTTTGTATCATAAACAAGAGAGTCACAGACCGCTTGCATATCTGTCCGAAATGCACGCACGTGAGGAGAGCCATGCAGAACGCGATAAACGGAATCTGTCTTCATATTATAAGAATATAGCCGCAACGTATCTGCATGTACATAAAGCGTATCTTTGCCATTGGTATAATTCTTAGCTAATGCTTTGCCTGTTGCAAGCGCTTCTCCAGTCAATTCATTGTACTGCCCATAATCCCCCATCATTTTTATTTTATTCTTCTTATCCTCATAGGAGATATGATGTCTGACCGTAATCACACCTGTGTGCTTGTTATATAATAATGTATCTCCAACAAGTCTTGAACCTTGATTAAATAAGACTGGCCGATCATAAAGCCTTACTTGTTCCGTTGTTGTATTATAATAACCACGTTCTGTATAAATATGATTATTGCCACTAATGATATTAGAAGGCCCTTGAACTTCCGCCCATTTAGAAATAACATCATAATGAAGCGTGTCAGATGTAAGCATAAATTGCGGGTTCTTCAGCTTTACACTATAATTGAATTTTGCCTTGCGCGTTTTTGTATCGTATTCTCCCCAATCAGACGTCAACCTATTTTTTGCATCAATAAGCTCTCCTCCTGCAAAAAAATATCCAATACCATACAAGCGATCATAATTCAAACTGTCAGTCAAGAGAGTTTGAGAACGATGTTTCATTACTACGTTCTTTCTCATTTGTGCTAATTGGGCTCCTCCATCATAAAAGAGATGCTCACCTTTTAGAGATAGTGTATCTCCCTGCAATATCTTAACATGCCCAAAAGCTTCAAACGAATTTGTTGCTTGGAAAAGAATCGCACTATCACAAGACATGGTCATACCGCTATGTAATAAGACGACATTACCATTCAGAAACTGCGCGTCAGGTTGTCTAAATTGATCATAAGACCACCGATCAGCATGTTTCAACACAATTTTTTCGTTCGACTTTTTTCTTGGCCTTATTGCAAATACGGTCACAAAGCAGAACAGCCCTAATAGTAATATTAGAGCTATTCGTATTTTTCTATAAACAGGTAAGTGTTTCAATTTACTCCTTTATCCAACCTTTATATTTAAAGGTACAGTTCTTCCAATCTGGATTTATGCGCACATAAGTTGTCTTTATCTTATTTGCAATCCATTCATCCAATTTTTCATTACAGCGTTTCTCATAAACAATATCGCGTAATTTTTGAAAATCCTCTTTAAGGTTTGCACGATGCGCATCAATACGAGCCTTAAGTTTTACAACCGCACAAACGTCCTGCCCTTTTGCATTAGTCATTGTGATTGCCTTTGAAACCTCACCTACTTTCATCGTGTCTATCACCTGTGCGATACTCTGGTTCAAATCCTTTAACTGAAATCGCGCCGTCAGCAAGCCATCCTCAGGATTTACATAAGACATCAAACCTTTATTATTTCGAGTGTCTTTATCATCAGAATAAATGGCTGCAGCATCTTCAAAAGAAAGTTTATGTTCCCTGATTAGAGTTGCAATTGAGTCCAACTTTGCCTCTTGGCGTGCAAATTCATCTGATGAAATATCTGGCTTCAGTAATATATGCCTCACTTTCACCTTATCTCCTCTTTTATCGACTAGCTGTATAATATGATAGCCAAATTCAGTCTTAACAATTTTTGAAACCTTTTTGGGATCACTCAAACTAAAAGCTACGTTTGCAAACTCGGGAACAAGTTGCCCTCTTCCCATATAATCCATTTCTCCTCCATTTCGAGAAGAACCTGGATCTTGCGAATAAAAACGCGCCAAAGTCGAAAACTCAGTTTCTCCTGAGTTCACGCGATCTGCAAAGCTTCTTAGTTTATTTTCTATACGTTCGACTTCTGCACGTGTTGGTTGAGGTTGCGCAGTTATTATTTGAACCTCGACCTGTGTAGGTATGAGAGGTAGACTATCAGCAGGGATATTCTTAAAATACTCTCTTACTTCTGCAGGAGTTATAGCGACCTTTTCCGTTATACGTTGCTGTTCCCGTTGTATGCGCATACGATCTCGCTGGCTTCGTTTAAACTCTTCACGTAGTTGGGGTATGCTTTTATGCATCATTGCCTCAACATTCTCTTTAGAGCCTAAGTTTTGAATATAGCGGTTAATAATTTCGTCTGCTGCACGTATAATGTCACCTTCACTGACTGTGATACTATCAATTTCTGCCTGATGCAAATACAATTTTTGTATAGCTATCTGCTCAGGTATCGTACAATAAGGATTATCAGGTGAGTGTCCTTCTGACTCTGCATACAACCGAGCTTGCTCCACATCCGAGAGGAAAATTGGATCATCTCCTACAACCCAAATAACCTCATCTACAATATTTCTCGGGCGTTGCGCCTGACTCCAAAGAGCCCAGCAACCGAAGAGGATTAAAAGTATTTTTCTCATCTGACGCTAAGTATGTTTTTAAATTAGTTGTGTTTATTTACTGTCTTCAATACGCTTTTATCAATCGTATAGGGGATCGTTTTACGTAGTTCGCCTATCCACTTCTTCTCTAAAATATCTTGCCAATCACTAATCACCATAGAGCGCACATCTTGATAAGACTTTGGCTGATTCAAAATCTTTCCAAACACATCTGTATAAATGAATTTCGGATAAGTTTTTGCGCTACCCTTAATTCCAAAAGCAAACTCATCAACATAAGGGTTTTCTCCTTTTTTACAGATATTTGGCCCAGCAACAACGACTGTCACAGAATCCTTGTTGAATTCATTCGTAATGGCAGACTGCCAATCGCCATTCTCGCTCTTTTTCAATACTTTCTTAACTAACTTAACCTGCTCAGGCTTACTGCAATGTATTACAAAGCCTTTAAAGCGCGGCTCTGTCCAAGTATATTGACGCTTATTCTTCTTAAACAAGGCACTAAGAGCTTTATCATTTTGGTTTGCCTCATCCCAAACCTTATCCTTACTGATTTGGAAAAGTAAAAGGCCATCGTGATATTCTTGAATCAAATATTTAAGGTTTAAGTCTGCATCGTGAGCTCTAAGCAAACTATCCATTACAGCTTCACGTGTTAAGCGCCCTTTTGATTCTGCAATGATTCGATTAATCTTTTCATTTGCAGAGATTTCATCTATCCCTTGCTGTTTTAAAGAATAGAGAATTTGATCGCGCAACTCTGCATAAGGCTCCAATTGTTTACGCTCTTGCATCTTAATAATATGGTACCCGAAAGGAGTAAGGACAGGCCGAGAAACTTCTCCGACTTTTAGCTTATAAGCTGCCTCTTCAAACTCTTTTACAGTAGCACCCGGACCTATCCAAGAAATTTCTCCACCACGAAGAGCAGATCCCGAATCTCCCGAATATTCCTTAGCCAAAGCTGCAAAATTTCCGCCATTCATAATTACCTGATAAACGGAATCTGCTCGCATTTTGGCCGTTTCTTTTTCAGCAGCTGTAGCGTTTTGTTTTACTGAAAATAATATGTGAGCAGGGCGCAACAAGTCTTTACCACCCAAGCGCGTCTTCATATTATCATACAAAGCAATAGCAGTTGAGTCAATGAAAGCCTGATCCACCATAAAGGGTGTCAATTGCAGATCGCGATATGTGCGAAATTCATCTTTAAAGGCTTTTGTCGTATCTATGCGAGCTCGCTCAGCAGCAGCCACCTTCAACTTATAATTAAGAAACATCTCAGCATATTCATCAACGCTCTTTTTTTCTACGACAGCAGCTTCTTTACCATTCTTGTTATAGCTATATTCAAACTCAGAGCGTAAGATCGGTCGACCATTTATGGTCATAATAACAGGATCATTAGCTGACTGTGCTTGTAGTTGTTCGATATTGATAGCAAACAAGCTTAGCAATATTAAGCCGAAAGATAATTTCAGTTTCATATATGGGCTTTTAAGCATTAAGAGAGGTAATCTATCTCTCCAAAATGTTACTTTTTTTAGATGAATAATATCTTTATTCTGGTCTGGAATAATTTGGAGCTTCAGAAGTTATGGATATATCGTGCGGGTGACTTTCCAACACGCCGGCATTAGTAATCCTTGTAAACTTCGCTTTGTGCAAGTCTTCGATTGTTGCAGCTCCACAATAGCCCATACCGCTACGTAAACCACCACACAATTGGAAGAGCACCTCTTGTACCGTACCTTTATACGGAACCCGACCGGCGATCCCCTCGGGAACAAGTTTCTTAACTTCCTTTACACCGCCCTGGAAATAGCGGTCCTTTGATCCATTTTCCATAGCCTCCAAGCTACCCATTCCGCGGTAAGCTTTAAATTTACGGCCATTGAAGATAATAGTTTCACCCGGACTTTCTTCTGTTCCGGCTACCAAAGATCCAATCATAACGCTAAAGCCTCCGGCTGCAATGGCTTTTACCACATCTCCTGAATAACGCAAACCGCCATCGGCAATCAAAGGAACATTAAATGGCTTCAAAGCGCAAGCTACATCGTAGACAGCACTCAACTGCGGTACGCCTACACCAGCCACAACGCGCGTTGTGCAAATAGAACCCGGTCCGATACCCACTTTGACTGCATCAGCTCCCGCCTCTGCCAGCATTCGAGCCGCGTCACCCGTTGCCACATTACCGACAACGATATCTACATCTTTAAAACAGTTCTTTGCCTCCCGCAGCTTGTCAATAACAAAGCGTGAATGGCCGTGCGCCGTGTCTATAATTAAGGCATCCGCCCCTGCTTGTACTAATGCATCCATACGTTGCATTGTATCATCAGTGACGCCCACGCCTGCAGCCACGCGCAATCGACCTTTTGCATCTTTGCAAGCCATCGGTTTATCTTTGGCTTTGGTAATATCTTTATACGTAATCAGCCCCACCAACTTTCCGTCTTTATCAATCACGGGTAGCTTTTCTATCTTGTTCTCTTTCAAGATACGAGCAGCACCTTGCAGATCTGTCTGTTGAGTAGTCGTAACCAAATGTTCTTTGGTCATAACATCTTCTACCTTTTGATCCAGGTTGTGCTCAAAGCGTAAATCTCTATTGGTGACAATACCCACTAAATGCATATCATCATCCACAACGGGAATACCGCCAATATGATACTCATGCATCAATTGCAAGGCACCTCTTACCGTACTACCTCTATGAATCGTGACAGGGTCATAAATCATTCCGTTCTCAGCACGCTTCACAATAGCAACTTGGCGCGCCTGCTCCTCAATACTCATATTTTTATGGATCACACCGATACCACCTTCGCGGGCTATAGCTATAGCCATCGGAGCTTCGGTTACAGTATCCATAGCAGCCGTCACAAAAGGAATTTGCAACTCTATATGGCGTGAGAAATTAGTTTTTAGACTTACAGTGCGTGGAAGCACTTCCGAATAGGCGGGGACGAGGAGGACATCATCAAACGTGAGTCCATCCATAACGATTCTGTCAGCAATAAAATCAGCAGTCATGTTTACGTGGTCTTTTATTGCATGCAAAAATACGACAACTAACGATATGAGCAAAGCGATTTTTACTTTTTTACGCCTATCATACTCCCCTCTAAAATCGCAGTAAAGATGCCTGATGTACACTTTTAGGGAGCGAAGTCCTGCTTATCTACTTTCCTATACCAACGAACAACTGCGACCTATTTTATTTTACGAACTCATTATGAAATGTAATGATATACAATCAAAGTCTATCTCTAAATAACAGAAAGAGAACAAATTAAAGAGCATAATTTACAGCATCATATCTCATAATGAAATCAAAATTTCCGGAGTTTTAATTATACTTTCACGATGACAAAAGAATACCACCGTGATAGTACAAATATTCTCTCGTGATGATAGATTTATCCCTCCGTGATGGTACAAAAGCAAGATTGTCTTTTAGAGAATAATTTTCAGTCTTACTGCGTTCAATCTCAAATTGAAATCACTAAAACAATAGGAATTAAAAAATTAACTATCAATGATTTTCATACCACTATAATATGCCGCACACCACCTTTCAAGTTGGCTTACACGGCTTGTTCGATATTGCATATAAATATGCAAGTCTTAGACAAAATAATAAGCTTATACCGCCCTATTTCTTGTTAATGCAAAAAAGAGGTCAACTCACTAGAAAGCAAATTGACCCATACACAATGAAAAACTTGAAAATTATAGGCTAGCCTTTAATATCTCAATCACAAATTCGCGCGTAAGCGGCTTATAGCCGGTACCTATCAAGAAAACTCCATCTGCCGTTTTTTCCAAATTGGCTTCACTCAACCCTAACTCGGCCGCGTGCATTACCAAGCCCAATTCGCGCATCCAATCTTCTAATCTTTCAAGTCCGATTGCAGCTATTTGTTCTTCCGTGCGGCCATCTGTAGCAACGTCCCACACGTTTGTAGCGAAGCGAACAAACTTAGGTAGTCCGGCCTTCATTATTCGGCGATAATAAGGTAAGCTTACGGCAGCTAGAGTCATACCATGCGTAGCATTCGTTACGCCCCCTATTGCCTGCCCAAGCATATGGACATTCCAATCTCCATCTTTTCCTTTGCTTATAAGCGTATTCAAAGCCCAAGTAGCAACCCACATAATGTTAGAACGCGCCTCATAATCTTGCGGATTTAGCACAGCAATGCGACTGCTGTGAATAAGTGAGCGCATAAGCCCTTCTGCCAAATAATCGCTCGCATTATCATCTGTATTGCTGAAGTATTGTTCCATGATATGCGACATGATGTCAAAGAATCCGGCAACCATATGATACGCAGGAATAGTATAGGTAAACTCAGGATTGAGTATGGCGAATTTAGGGAAGACATTCTCTGCAAAAACGTGGCCGATCTTCAATCCTGTTGCAGAATCTGTAATCACACTTCCGCCATTCATTTCCGACCCAGTACCAACCATGGTTAGAATAGCGCCCACTGGTACGACCTTTCCTTGAGGTTCATTTCTCTCTAAAAAGAAATGTGTCCATGGATCCTTATTGCAATCGACAGCTACGCTGACCGCCTTTGCATAATCTATGGTAGATCCTCCACCTACGGCAAGAATAAGATCGACTTTATTGGCTTTTGCCAGATTTACACCCTCTCTTAATTTCTCGGCCGTTGGATTAGGCATTACGCCCGCGTCTTCTACAATGTGCTTACCGCAAGTCTGCAAAACTTCAATCACAGCATCATAGATACCATTGCGTTTAATACTACCCCCACCATAGCTCAACATAATAGTAGGTCCATATTGCTTCAATTCATCTCGAAGAGCGTTCAACGCATCTTTTCCGAAATAGAGTGTTGTCGGATTAGAATACTTAAAATTACCTAGCATAATCTCTTTCGATTTTGAGTTTGTTGGAGACAAAATTAAAAAAATAGACTTCAACAAACAACTTTCTCCATCATTCCTTTATCAAAACATAGCAATAACTAAGATTTTCACAACAACACAGAGCATTTGTACTTCACGTAGAAAAAGCACGATGCATCCGAACAAACTAAGCATAATATTCATTCACTATGTTATCCGCACTTTTCCTGCAAAAGGAAAAGAAAATAAGAAGTATATAAAAAGAATTAGGAAGAGATAAGATGTAAGTATAATTACGTACCTTTGCGCACAAATAATCAGTAACACAATATTGTAACAATGAAAAAAATCGTCTCTTTATTCCTGCTTCTTTTCTTGGTAACGACAGCCAAAGCTCAATTTAAAGAAGGTACGAAATACGTCGGAACGTCTTTTACCGGCCTCAGTTATAATTCCAATGAGCACCTGCGTTTTGGTGTACAAGCTGATGCAGGCTATTTCTTCGCCGACTCTTGGATGCTACACGCTAATGTTGGCTTTGAACATACACGTAAATACAATGCCCTCAGTTTGGGTGCAAGCTTACGCTATTATATTTTGCAAAATGGTTTGTATTTGAGCGCCGGTGCCGGATTCGAGCACACATCTACAGGCAACAATGACATTGTTGTTCCTTTAGAAGTGGGCTACACATTCTACCTCAATCACTACATAGCCGTTGAGCCTGCTCTCTATTATAAGATAAGTCTCAACGATTTCTCACGAGGCAGTACTATTGGCTTACGCATAGGATTGGGTTATTATTTTTAAGTGTATTCAATGACTGACATTTCGACCTTAGGAGAATTCGGTCTGATTCGCCATTTGACAAAAGACCTTAAGAACACGAATGAGTCTACGCTAAAAGGCGTCGGAGATGATTGTGCGGTACTTTCTTACCCTAATAAAAAGGTGCTTATAACAAGCGATATGCTGATGGAGGGCGTCCATTTTGATTTAGTTTATACGCCCTTAAAGCATTTAGGCTATAAAGCTGCACAGGTAAATTTCTCAGACGTTTATGCAATGAATGGCACGCCACGTCAATTGGTCGTAAACTTGGCCTTAAGCCGACGCTTTTCCATAGAGGCTACTGAAGATTTGTATGCCGGCATACGCTTGGCTTGCGAACGCCACGGAGTTGACCTTGTTGGGGGAGACACTTGTAGTTCGCTAACGGGTTTAGCTATTAGTATAACTTGCATCGGCGAGGCCGATGAGTCTGATATTGTCTATCGTAACGGCGCGCAAGAGAATGATTTAATCTGCGTTAGTGGAAATTTGGGAGCCGCCTATTTAGGCCTTCAACTAATGGAGCGAGAGAAACGCGTTTTTGAGTCGCAGCCCCAAAATGGTGCAGAGGCTGCTCAACCAGACTTTGCCGGACGTGAATACCTGATTGAACGCTTTCTTAAACCGGAAGCTCGTCGTGACATTCCAGAAATACTTCGCAAAGCCCAGATCCACCCTACTGCGATGATGGATGTGAGCGATGGACTTTCTTCTGAACTCTTGCATATTTGCAAACAGAGCAATTGCGGATGTCGCATTTATGAAGACCGCCTCCCATTAGACTACCAGACTGCTGC
>JABZGO010000250.1 GCA_015259305.1 Alloprevotella tannerae
ACTGCGACAATGGTCTGTTGTTCTTATACAATATGGGCGGCGGCACCTTTGCACCTGGCGTAATGTTTGATCGCTACCCATTCTTCTCAAGAGAAGGAACTCCAACTGCAGTTGTTTCCCCTAATAAGCAAGAACTCATCATGTACATTGAAAAGCGCTTGGAGGAGAAAGCACGAGCTTCTTTGAATTTGCGCGGTTACTATGATGAAAGCACACACAAGCTTAACATTGAAGCTAGAGGTAAACGTAGTGAAGATTTTTCTAAAACTCCGGCTCGCCTGACAGTGTATCTCGTGGAAGATAATATTAAAGCAGTGAAGCAGGCAGGTGCACCCACCTTCACACATCAGCATGTAATTCGTGCATTCAACAGCACTTGGGGTGATGTCGTAGAATGGGAAAACAATCGTTTTATGAACACATACTCATTCCAAGTTGACGACAGCTGGAAGAAGGGTAATATGTACATCGTCGCATTCATCGGAGACTATGACAGCAAAAATCCAACAAACTGCGTGATTGAAAATGCTGAAAGCATATCCTTTAATGCTTTAGTTACCAATATTGAGCAAACCACGACAAGCAAAGTCGTAACTCGCGATTACTATACAATCAATGGTGTAAAGACTGCTGAAGACAAGTTAACGAAAGGAGTCTACATCATACGTACAACGACATCTGACGGCCGAGTTTCTTCTCAGAAAGTCTTGATCCCGTAAAGATTTATTGGATAAGTTTTTTAACAAACTTCTGACGAAAAAGAGTCTCATGCCTTTATGCAGCGTGAGACTCTTTTCATTTTGCCTCGAAGAAAAGACTTACAATATTGTAGGACAAGAAGAATGAGAAGTTGCGCCCAAAACGTATAGATTAAGCTGCGTATTTGAAAAACTATAGCTTGATTAAATTTTCTTTTACCGTGGAAGGAAAGATGTATCTTCACGATGAAACGTTTGTACTTCCACGGAGGGACATTTGTACCATCACGATGGTATATTGACCCTGTCAAGGCTGATCAGTCGAAAATTAAATTCCGAGCAATAAAAATAAATTCAGAAAACAAAAAGATTGGGAGCGACACTCCCAATCTTAGGCACTAATCGAGGAGAAAATCAGAGAAAGAGAATATAATCCCCTTCCCTATCGCCTGATTTAATATTCATCGTTGGCATATAAATAGTCGAACGTAGCCGGATGCCAATCATACAACTCCTCAGGCCGAAAAAAACGCTTGATTTCTATTGTTGCCGTTTCGTGAGAGTCACTGGTATGTACGATGTTTTCTTGGCAACTCATGCAATAATTACCACGAATGGTTCCTGCCGGTGCATTGCGTCCATTCGTAGGTCCTGCCAAAGCGTGCACAACTGTGACCGCCTCAACGCCTTCTAAGCACATTGCGATAATAGGTGCGGCCTCCATAGAGCTTTTCACGCGCTGAAAAAATGGACGTTGCGCCAAGTGTGCATAATGTTCGTTCAAGATGGCATCATCCAACTGCATCATTTTCATACCACAAAGGTGCAAACCTTTCTTCTCAAAAATACTGATTATTTCTCCGACCAATCCTCGCTGTAAAGTGCAAGGTTTGAGTAGGACAAGTGTACGTTCCATCATTTGTTTAGCTATTTATGTTTTGTATAGAATAAGCCTATTGACTTCCACAAAAGTACAATAAAAACCCAACAAGAAGGCTTTATTGCCGTTAAAAGAAGTCATCCGAAGGATTATTGATGCTTTCTTGCCATTCGTTTCACGCTGTTCCTTCAGAGCTGAATCAAAGGCTACCCCGGCCTATTGGTTAATCTCTTATCAACAGTTGGAAAACCGCACGTGCTTCATCTGCTTTATCAGCCGTAAAGGTCTCTTCATTTTCTTGAAGCCATTTATCAAAAGCTTCTAATGCTAAACGGCGCATAGCTGCTCGGCCGGCGCGATAGCCGCTTTGATAGTTGTGATAAGGTAAGATATTTCTATTATAATTTCCGTCTGCCATAATTTTCTTTGTATACTAAGAGACCGCATATCAGCCTTTTTCCGTTCAATATTCAGTAGCCATCTTGCCATCCTCAACCTTTCAATGCACTAACCGGTACCGAGCGCACAGAAACAAGCAGGTAAAGAAAGCAATTCAAGTACGAGATATAGCCTTAACGCCCTTTACAATCTTCAATTTTTTGATTAGGGTATTTAGCACTCTATTATCGTTGACCAATAGCGTCAAGATGCCGACAAAAAGCCCGTCCTTAGCCTCTATCTTAATAGATCGTAGACCTACAGTTTCCTCTTTACTAATGATGGAAGTCAGATTATTGACTACGCCTAAATCGTCATTGCCTATCACTCTTAAAGTAATCGGATACCTACTTGTGCCCTTTCCTGCCCATCGCGCCTGCACGATACGATAGGGATAGCGCGCCTTCATTTCTGCTGCGTTAGGGCAGGACGTTCTATGGATTTTGATACCGCCATTAACGGTCACGAAGCCAAAAACTTGGTCTCCATAAACGGGGCTACAGCATTTAGCCATTTCAAAATCAAGCCCTTTAAGATCCTGCCCTATCATTAAGATGTCATCGGCCGAATTAAAATCTTGAAGTGGGGATTCAACTTGATTAAACTCCTCTGCACTTCGAACCGCAGGAAGTTCGCTGTGGGCATTTTCTCTATTGTAGATGGCTATATATTGGTCAATGATCTCGTTGGTATCTAGCGTTTCATCGGCCACAGCCTTATAAAATTCGTTGGTTTCTTTATAGCCTAACTTGATAATTAAATGATTCCAGATACTTTCGACCCATTCTATCTTTCTATTACGAAATTTTCGCTCAAAAGTTTCTTTGGCAATATTACCATCTGCGGAAATACGATCGTTG
>JABZGO010000251.1 GCA_015259305.1 Alloprevotella tannerae
GCCTATAACAAGTAAGACCTACTCTCTTTTATATCGTTCTATTTCTGCCTTTGGACATTTTTTTAGAGGCTTGGCCAATTTAGCTCCTAATACTTCTATTCAGCGATTTATTGATGCAGGGTGGTTTAGTTATCGCCAGAAGGTAATTAATGCTTTCACAAAGAAAAGAACTCCTATTTACGCCTTATCTCTGCACGGAAAGTTAAAGAATAAACAGCAAGAGACAACTCTGCTGGTTGATGTGAAGTCAGCAAGTAAACATCTTTTCAGAGAGTCGATTCAAGTTCCGCTTGGAGATTCTGAATTTTTTGTTTCTATTCCCTCCTATGCAAGTGCTGAAGAATTACATTTTATCAACATACATCCGGCAAATGCAGAAGAACACATTGCGCTTATTTTTAAATATTTAGAGTTGGAGCCAACCAATAAAACAGAGGGGAAAAAAGTTAAGTGTGTCATTTGGGATCTTGATAATACGCTTTGGAAAGGAGTCTTGATTGAGGATAGTAATGTAGAGGTGAATCTTCCGTTCGTTGAGCTTATTAAAAGATTTGATCGTTCCGGGATTGTAAATAGTATTGCATCGAAGAACGATAAAAAGCAGGTTATGGATAAGTTAAAGGCTTTGGGTATAGATGAATATTTTATTTTCAACAAAATCAATTGGAATCCTAAAAGCATCAATATTGGAAAAACGATAGAACAGATGAATATCAATCCTAACACGATTGTTTTTGTCGACGATAATCCTTTTGAGCGCAATGAAGTATCATTACGTTATCCAAGTATAACCTGTATAGACCCATCAGAAATTCTTTCTTTTTCGACCTGCAAAAGATTTAATACGATTGTTACTGAAGATTCTCAAAAGCGCAGGTCAACTTATAAGATGCTGGAATCTTTGAAAGAAGAAGAAGATAATTGGACGGGCAATATTGATGACTTCCTACAGAGTTGCAGGATAAAAGCAAACTTGTCCAGACCAACAGAAGAAACACTTCCTCGTTGTTATGAGCTTCTTCAGCGTACGAACCAACTTAATGCGTCAGGAAGAAGGCTTTCTTTAGATGAAGTGACAGAACTCGTAAATAGTATCGGAGCGGATGCTTATGTTCTCCGATCAAGCGATAAGTTTGGTGACTATGGCATTGTAGGTTTTCTTATTGTGGATAAGAGTGAAGGCCTTCCTTGCATTACTGATTTTGTGATTAGCTGCCGCGTAGCGAATAAAAAGATAGAACCAACTTTAGTTAATTACCTATCTAAAAAATATAATGGAAAAGTACTCTTCAATTATAAGAAAACAAATAGAAATGGACCTATGTTTGCACTTATTGATGAGTTGAAAATGGAAAGAGTTACTAGTAAAGACGGCGTTGACGTATATAGCTGTTCTTATAACGACCATTACCCACAAATCGTGATGTTAGAGGAATTTAGTTAATGTCTTAACCTTGCCAGATTTAACGATACCGCTTATACTATCTTGGGAAATAGAGAGTAGAGTTTATACTCTTTTGTCGGGCACTACTTAAATAGAACGTAAGGATTACTTTTGTAAGTAGAACACAATTATCAACAAATTCTCGTACACCATACTTTGATATGAATCAAACCAATAAGAAGATGCGACAGCATTATAAAGATTTGCAACGGCAAGCATTTGAAAGCAGTTTGCCAATGGCAAGAGAATTGTTCTTGGACTTATTCGACTATCTGAATGAGCAATCGGAAACTACCGGATGCAACCACGACTTTTCGCTAACTGAACAGTTCTTACGCGACAAGCAAGTGAATAATGTAGAAGAAGTATTGGAGTTCTTAAGAGAGAATGGCGGGTATTGCGATTGCGAAGTTATTTTTAACGTAGAAGAAAAGTTTGAGGAGTAGTCACTAAGCATTGGTCGTTAGCTGATTATAGGCCTATGTCCGTAGCGCTCACACATTTCCAAACTTACAAAGTGATGCCTCTATTCATAGATACACTGATTGTCTGCCGATCTTTCTCCGAAAAGTAAAGTTCAACTTAGTTTTTCAGTCTTTTCGTGTGCTTTTACAAGTAGTATCCCTAAAAGTATTTATACAGTAGATATAAGTTCAGAAAAAATACCGACTTTTGTGAGCGTGTAAGTTCCATTGTTTTCTTGCGTTCTTTTTTGCAACTACAAAGATAAGATCAAAGGAGCTTACACACTTTTTTTAGAATGTATCTTTGCACCCGTCAATAACCCTTTCAGGGCTAATACTTTCAATGCTTAACGTTCAATCTCCAAGTGCGAACTTCATCATCTCTTTTCCATGACCACACGTCCACAAATAACCCCATCGGGGTTAGTCTCTTGGTAGGGCAGGGTTGACGCGCCGCGTCAACCCTGCCTCGAATCAAGGTTTCAATGACAACCCTATAGGGTTGGTCTCTCAAAAATACCCCAATTCATATATGTGGAAACCTTGAAAGACCAACCCTAAGGGGTTGCAAAACGGCGTGGTCCATTAAACAGGGTTAAAGCGCTATGCACTTTAACCCTGCTCTGCCAAAAGACCAAGCCTAAGGGCTTGTTTGCGTGTATTTTCCCGCACTCCCATATAAACTCGCTGCGGAATATGACCAATATTCCGCCTAAAATCACAAAAACTCTGCACAATCTTGCCCGCAAATAACCGCATCACCGTCCAATGTATATCTCAAAAATCCCCGATTTCATCGAATAAATCCGCAAAAACGTCGCACAATGGCGCCCGTAAATAACCCCTCGCAACCATCCACACCTATGAACGTACTAACCTCCCACCTGAAACAACATAATCTCCGCGCACTTTCACCCACCAATAACCCTCATTCTACGCTCTCTACTATAA
>JABZGO010000252.1 GCA_015259305.1 Alloprevotella tannerae
TTACCCATCTTTTTGCCCCGTTTTCATTTCCAAAAAGTTTTTTATTTGCTATTTTTGCAACAACAATTTGCGACCTTGCCGCCGAGCGGCTTGCGTCGATTATTTAGCATTACATTTTAATTAAAGCAATATGAATTTCCTTACGAATGAAAAGTTGACCATCGTCGGTGCTGCCGGGATGATCGGTTCTAACATGGCGCAGACGGCGGCCATGCTTCACCTCACGCCAAACATTTGCTTGTATGACGTTTACGAGCCGGGCCTCGAAGGCGTCACGGAAGAAATGCGTCATTGCGGTTTCGAGGGCGTTAACTTCACGTTTACGACAGATGCGAAAGAGGCATTGACAGATGCGAAATATATTATCTCATCAGGTGGCGCTCCGCGCAAGCAGGGTATGACGCGCGAGGACTTGCTGAAAGGCAATTCCGAAGTGGCAGAACAGCTTGGTAAGGATATTAAGACGTATTGCCCGGACGTAAAACACGTGACGATTATCTTTAATCCGGCAGATATTACCGGTCTCGTTACGCTTTTGTGGTCAGGTTTGAAGCCGTCGCAAGTTTCTACGCTCGCAGCGCTTGATTCTATCCGCCTGCAAAGCGAATTGGCAAAGCACTTCAACGTGCCGCAAAGCGATGTAACCGGTTGCCGCACGTATGGCGGTCACGGCGAACAGATGGCGGTATTTGCTTCTACGGCAAAGGTTCAAGGCACGCCACTGCTCGACTTGATCGGCACGGATCGCCTGCCTGCTGACAAATGGGCTGAAATCAAGCAGCGCACAATCAAGGGTGGTGCAAACATCATCAACCTGCGCGGCCGTAGTTCGTTCCAAAGTCCGGCTTACGTGAGCGTTCGTATGATCGAAGCTGCTATGGGCGGCGCACCATTCAATTGGCCCGCAGGCCGTTATGTGAGCTTCGCAGGCTATGACCATATTATGATGGCGATGGAAGCAACGATCACGAAGAACGGCAGCGCTTACGAAGAAATTCACGGCACGCCCGAAGAGATGGCTGAGCTCCGCAAGAGCTACGAGCACCTCTGCAATATGCGCGATGAGGTGATCGGCCTCGGCGTGATGCCTCCGGTAGAAAAATGGGGCGAGATTAACCCGAATTTGAAGTAATCCAAAATATTAGATTTTAGATTTAGATGGTTGCCTTCCCGACTGCTTGCGGTCGGGAAGGTTTTTTTGTCCCGCTTTGCTGCGTGATGATGATGCGGCTCGGCGTCAGAGGCAAAAGAAAACGAGGCGACTTCCGGCAGCATTGCGCTGCGCTTGCGGGAAGTCGCCTCATCGGCTGTATGGTTGGCGCCGCGGGTGACGCCCAATGGCTTACTTAATTGCGAGGAATGGTAGGCGGCACATCGCCGGCGCCACTCTTGTTGTTGGCAAACTTGCTGATGGCGCCGCGCATATCGGTATCGCCAATCAGATTCTGGAGGCGATAATAATCCATCGCGCCCATATTGCCCTCGCGCAAGGCTTGCGCCAAGGCTTTGGGCACTTCGGCTTCGGCTTGTATCACCTCGGCACGCGCTTCCTGCGCCTTCGCTTTCATTTCCTGTTCCGTGGCTACGGCCATCGCACGGCGCTCTTCCGCCTTAGCCTGCGCAATGTTTTTATCTGCGTTGGCTTGGTCCATTTGCAGCGTCGCTCCGATGTTTTTACCCACATCTATATCGGCAATATCAATAGAAAGGATTTCAAAAGCCGTTCCGGCGTCCAAACCCTTGCGCAATACAAGTTTGGAAATGCTATCGGGGTTTTCCAACACCTGCTCGTGGGAGTCGGCAGAACCGATGCTCGAGACGATACCTTCGCCTACGCGCGCCAGAATCGTATCTTCGCCCGCACCACCTACGAGTTGCTGGATGTTGGCCCGCACCGTGACGCGCGCTTTTGCGATGAGCTGAATACCATTCTTGGCCACGGCGGCTACGGGCGGCGTATCGATCACCTTCGGGTTGACGGAAGTTTGCACCGCTTCGAAGACGTCGCGCCCCGCCAAGTCGATCGCCGTAGCTTTCTCAAAAGAAAGGTCGATATTAGCTTTAGAGGCTGACACCAGAGCGTGGACAACGCGCTGCACATGTCCGCCCGTCATAAAATGAGCTTCGAGATTGTCGCGCGTAATATAGCCCAAACCGGCCTTGTGCGCTTCGATGAGGCTCGGCACGATTACCGAAGGCGGCACGTTACGGATGCGCATCAAAAAGAGTTGGATCAGCGATACTTTTACGCCTGACACCTTCGCACTCAGCCAAAGGAAGAAAGGCACAAAATGGAAGAAAATGCTTAGCAGTACGACTACGCCGACCGCAATGATGATGTTAATTAAAGGGAAGTCTACCATAGTAAGAAAAATAAGTATTGATGATGTTGCAAATTTATCATTTTCGTTTCGCAAAAGTGCATATCGCGCCTAAAATGTTAGGGTATATGCCGCCGTCTACACAATATATATAGTTGTCCTTATTGAATCAATGGGCGCATCTACAATTAAGCCTTCCGCACGCTATGCTTGAGAGGCGGAAGGCTTTCTTTGCTTGCAATGGCTGCTGATCACCAACCACGCATTACTTCACTACTTTCTTTCCATTGACAATATAGATGCCCTTCGGCAAGTCTTTTGTTTCTCCGTTGAGCTTCGTGCCGCTAATCATGTAGATACCTTGCTTGGCAGCGGCTTTTCTCGAACTTTTTTGCTTCAAATGTCCACCATTTGATCTTGAAAACAGGAGACAATTTCCCAACAAAAATGAGCAATCATAAGCCCGCCCGCGCCCCCGTTCGCTCATCTTCACTTCGCGAAC
>JABZGO010000253.1 GCA_015259305.1 Alloprevotella tannerae
TTGAACGCCGCCTCGTTACGGGCCTTCCAATTATCAAACTCCGGGTCTTTTGGCTCTACGTTTTCCTGACAAGCCACCAACAACATAAGGCCCGTGAGCAAGAATAAGATTCGTTTCATCATAATTCAAGAAGCTTTTGAAAGCCTATGCGGCTATTGGAGTTGCTTTAGGAGCGACGTGATCGAAACCTTGTCCTCTATCAGCGCGCGAAGTTGCTCTACCGGAACGCGCTCTTGCGTCATCGTATCGCGATCACGCAGCGTCACCGTATTTTCTTTGAGTGTGTCGTGATCAATCGTGATACAATAAGGCGTACCTATGGCATCGGCGCGACGATAACGCTTTCCGATCGTATCTTTCTCCTCGTATTTGCAGTTGAAATGGAATTTTAGTTCGTTCATAATCTCGCGTGCCTTCTCGGGCAAGCCATCTTTGCGAACGAGCGGCAAGACGGCCAACTTCACAGGCGCTAAGGCCGCCGGCAAGCGCAAGACTACGCGCGTCTCGCCGTTGTCCAACTGCTCTTCCGTATAAGCGTGGCACATCACAGATAGGAACATGCGGTCTACACCGATTGATGTTTCAATATCATAGGGCGTATAACTTTCGTTCGTCTCCGGATCGAAGTATTTAATGCTCTTGCCTGAAAATTCTTCGTGACGGCGCAGGTCGTAATCAGTGCGAGAATGGATGCCCTCAACCTCCTTGAAGCCGAAGGGCATCTTAAATTCGATGTCGGTGGCTGCGTTGGCGTAGTGCGCAAGCTTTTCGTGGTCGTGGAAACGATAACATTCCGCGCCGAAGCCCAAGGCTTGGTGCCACTTCATACGCCATTCTTTCCACCGATTAAACCATTCGTGCTCCGTGCCCGGCTTTACGAAAAATTGCATCTCCATCTGCTCAAACTCGCGCATACGGAAGATAAACTGGCGGGCCACGATTTCGTTGCGAAAGGCTTTACCGATCTGCGCGATGCCGAAGGGGAGCTTCATACGTCCCGTCTTCTGCACGTTCAGATAGTTGACAAAAATGCCTTGCGCCGTCTCCGGACGCAGATAGATGGCAGATGCGCCCTCGGCAGTACTGCCAACCTCTGTCTTAAACATTAAATTAAACTGCCGCACCTCGGTCCAGTTGCGCGTGCCGCTGATCGGGTCCACAATTTCCTCATCGATGATGATCTGATACAAGGCTTTGAGGTCGTTGGCATTCATTGCCTCCTCGTAGCGCTTGTGGAGGGCGTCGCGGCGCGCTTGATGGTCGATCACGCGCTGGTTTGTGGCGCAGAATTGCGCTTCATCAAAGGCCTCGCCAAAGCGTTTGCGCGCCTTAGCCACCTCTTTTTCAATCTTCTCTTCGTATTTCGCAATCTGATCTTCGATCAAGACATCGGCGCGGTAGCGCTTTTTGCTATCACGGTTATCGATCAGCGGATCGTTGAACGCATCGACGTGGCCCGAAGCCTTCCATACCGTCGGGTGCATAAAGACTGCGGAGTCGAGACCTACGATATTTTCGTGAAGCAGCACCATACTCTGCCACCAATATTGCTTGATGTTATTCTTTAGTTCTACGCCGTTTTGGCCGTAGTCGTAAACGGCACCGAGGCCATCGTAAATATCACTGCCGGGAAAGACAAATCCATATTCCTTGCAATGGGCTACGATTTTCTTAAATACATCTTCTTGCGCCATACTTCTAATTTTCTGCTTTGTATATTTGAGGCAAAATTACATTTTTCTCCCGACATACATCTTCTTACCTGAATTTAATTACGCCCTACCGATTGTGAAGGCCTCCTTCGCAAATGGCAGTGTGTAGCGGCCGACTGCCTCTCACCATTGTCCCGATTGCCACGGGACATATTATATATATAATGTCTGCCTACGCACTTTTCGAGCAGCCAACCGGGCCGAGCGGCGCGAGAAGTTGGCTGCTGATACCGTGCGCCTCATAAGTCGACTGCAAAACTTGAACACGCCTTGCCGGAATAGGCCTTGCACGGCGCGGTGCGAAAGGTCTCGCTTCGTTTGCTCCCGCCAAACGATGGTTTGCTGCCGCCAAACGATAGTATGCTCCGACCAAACGATGGTTTGCTGCCACCAAACGAAATAGAAAAGTGATGAGAGGGCGAACCGCGGAGCACTGTGCCGCACGAAATAAGCACGTAGTCGACTCATTTTCAAATCGTCCTCCTTAAATATCCCTATTCGCTTACACCGCAGCCTACGCTTGACCGCAAAATGGCGACCTGTCGCATCATTATTCGGAACCTCCGCGCTCGCCACGGCACTATAATCGGCGCTGAATAAGAGAAAAACTGTCAAAATGGCAGTATATACGACAAAAAGTTAGTTGTTTTACAGTTTATCTGCGAGAAACACCATAAAATCCGGTTGGCACACGACTTGCGATAGGATAAAGTGTAAACAAAGGTCGAAAGGCCGGAGAATAAAGCATATAATATAACCAAACAAATAAAGAAAGGAGATTTAATTATGGTACCTGTAAGAAAATATGATCAAAACTGGTTGCCCAATTGGTTTGACGATTTTTTTGATAACGAATGGATGCGCAAGGCAAATGCCACCGCGCCGGCCATCAATGTCTTGGTCAATGAGCAGCAATACGAAGTTGAGGTTGCCGCGCCGGGCATGACGAAGGACGATTTCAAGATCCACGTCGACGCTGACAATAACCTCGTCATCGAAATGGAGAAGCAGCAAGCCAATACGGCTGAAGAGGGTGAAAAAACCAAAGCACGCTACTTGCGCCGCGAGTTTTCGTATACCAAATTCAGTCAGAC
>JABZGO010000254.1 GCA_015259305.1 Alloprevotella tannerae
GGAAGTACAACAAGATAAAGACCAAGTAAGCAAGCGCTGAGGCCGGCGAAAGTGAGCGTGCGATGGCTCTTTGCAAGTGCGTGTCGTGACCGGCAGCGTTTGCGTCATCGATTTTCTCGCCTGCATACATCACACCCATTGTAGAGACAACTAGTTCCTTTGCACTAACGCCTGACAAGATGCCGACATTCATTCTCCAATCGAAGCCTAAGGGGGACATAATCGGGCTAATGAGGCGTCCCGCTTGCTCTAAGTAAGACATTTGCGGCGCTGCGACCTCTGTCGAAGGTTGCGTTGCTTGCTGCGTGCTTGCTGTCGGTTGCGGCGCAGGTGCCGGCGCTTCAGCAGGGCGGGGGAAGTAGCCCAAGAACCAAATAATAATAGAAGCCACTAAGATGATATGCCCCATTTTTCTCAAATATTGGCGGCCTTTCTCCCACGTATGGCGGCCGATGCTTTTGGCAGCCGGTAGGCGATAGGGTGGTAGTTCCATCACAAAGGGCAAATCCACGCCTTTCAGCAAAACTTTGCTGAACAACTTTGCCATCAAGACCGCCATCAATATGCCTAAAGCGTACAGGCCTAAGAGAACGAAAGCCGCATGATGTGGGAAAAACGTACCAATGAGCAGAATATAGATCGGAATACGCGCCGAGCAGGACATCATCGGAATGACCAGCATCGTGATGAGTCGGCTTTTAGGATTTTCAATCGTGCGGGTGGCGATCACGGCAGGCACATTGCAGCCAAAACCCATAATCATCGGAATAAAACTCTTGCCGTGTAGACCCATATGATGCATCAATCGGTCCATAATAAAGGCTGCGCGCGCCATATAGCCCGAATCTTCGAGCAGAGAAATAAAGGTGTAGAGAATAAGGATGTTCGGCAGGAAGACAATCACAGCGCCCACGCCGCCAATGATACCATCGACAAGTAAGTCGCGCAAAGCGCCGGGAGCCATGTTATCGGCTACGAATGCTCCCAAGTGGTCTACGAGCCATTGCAACCAGTCCATAGGGTATTGGCCCAAAGTAAACGTCGCCTCAAACATTAAAAAGAGCAGGGCAAAGAAGATCGGGAAGCCCCAGATACGGTGCGTTACGATGCGGTCAATGCGATCCGTAAGTGTCGGCTCTTCGCTTCGTTTTGCCGGGCGAAACGTTTCGCGCAGTGCACCTTGAATAAAACCATATTTGGCATCAATCAGTGCCGATTCGGCCGATTCTCCCAACTCTTTTTGCAGGCGTTGTTGCTCAGCATAGCGTATGGAAATAATTTCATCGTGGTTGGGCAACTTATCGATCAAGCTATCAACCTCCTTATCTCCTTCTAAGCATTTAATAGCTAAGTAACGCGTGGAATATTTGTAGCGTATCCGGTCGTTGCGTTGAAAAGCTGCTTTTATTTTGTCAATGCTACTCTCCAGCTCTGCCCCATGATTAATATGAATGTGCCGAGATATCTTAGGATCATTGCCTTCATAGACCGCAATGACTTTCTCAAACAACTCCTTCACGCCCCTTCCTGTGCGACACACTGTAGGCACCATCGGAGCACCCAGCAAAGTGCCCAGCGTATGATGGTCCAATTGATCGCCGCGTGCCTCTAATTCGTCATACATATTCAGGGCGCAGACGAGCGGAAGATGCATATCGATGAGCTGAGTCGTCAGGTAGAGATTTCGCTCCAAGTTTGATGCGTCTATGACGTTTACAATAACATCCGGCGTCTCCTCGATGAGTTGCTTGCGCACGTATAATTCCTCCGGACTATAAGTTGATAGCGAGTAAGTGCCGGGCAGGTCGACTATTCTGAAATGATACGTGTTGCCGTTCTTCGCCGTGAAGTCGAAGAAGCCGTCTTTTGCTCCGACCGTTACGCCGCTGTAATTGCCAACATGCTCGTGCGCCCCGCTGGCTATGTTAAACAGCGAAGTCTTGCCGCAATTCGGATTGCCAAGCAAGGCAACGTAGATCGTGCGTCGTTTCTCGTCGGCCATTTTCTCCATCTTATGCAAGAGGCGCTGTTGCAACTCGGCTTCTTCTTCTGCCGTAGGGCGGAGTGGTGTTCTGTCTTCTTTTGCCTCCTGCTGCGCTTTGGCCAAGGCCTCCTCCTCGCCGATAACCTCGATCAGGGCCGCCTCGCTGCGGCGCAAGGAAATCTTGTAGTCCATCACCTCATATTCGATAGGATCACGGAGTGGAGCGTTGAGAATGACGCGCACAGTTTTGCCTTTGATAAATCCCATCTCTACAATGCGCTTACGGAAACCGCCGTGGCCAAACACTTTGACAATGACGCCGCGCTCACCGGTATGTAGTTCGCTTAGTCTCATGATTTAATCGCTTTTTTCACTCATAAACTGTTGAAAATTTCAGTCTACAGCTATGCAAAGTTGCATAAAAATCTCTGTATAAAGATGGCTGTAGGCTGATTTTATTTGCAAAAAAACGCTTGTAGACCAATATTTTTTGATGGCGACTGTTGCCCTCTTATCAATGCTCGCATAAGTGTGGTTGAGGGTGATATTGGGTTGGTTGATTAAAGGAAAAGCGTCCGCCTTTAGCGCCTTTGACAGCCTTTGCTCTTGCTGATCGTTGCGAAAGAATCGGGGGCGCTATGTATGAATAAAACCATCTCAAGCCGACAGAAAATGTGGTCCTGTTTTGATGAGATAAGGGCAAGGAAAACAATCGCTTAAGTCGTAATCTGCTGCGCCAATGATCCGATTGGAGGCTTTTTTCTCGTGAGGAGAAGCAGTTTTTATCACGAGCGCAGACTCTTATCATC
>JABZGO010000255.1 GCA_015259305.1 Alloprevotella tannerae
AACTTGCGCCGAAGATGAGAAGCATCAGGAAGAATATGATGTTGAAAATCGCATTTGTCGACAAACTATTCAGCGCGCTGGCACCGAAAAGTCCGGAGATTACAAGACCTAACGTGACGTAGATTACGACAATGCTGACACCATATATAATAGCTTCGCGCACGGCTTTACGACGATCGTCGCTGCGGTGCAGGAAGAAAGAAACGGTCATCGGAATAATCGGCCAAACGCAAGGAGTAAAGAGCGTCACGAGACCACCGAGGATGCCCATCAAGAAAATATAAAAGAGGCTGCGGCCGGCAGTAGAAGAGGCGTTGCCATACTTCTGAAGCTGGTCGATGACGGGCGCGTACCACTTTGCCACAGTAGCGCTATCGGCTTGCGGAACGTCAACTGCGGCGGCGGGAGCGCCTTCAGCGTTCTCCTCCGTTGCAGCGGGAGCAGCTGCAGCCGTGTCTTTCGGCTGTCCTTCTTTGTCGGCTACGGCTTGTGCAGCGTCTGCGGCTGCGCCGGTAGGGCCGTCTTTACCTGCCACCTTGCACTCAACAGTCATAGGCGGTAGGCAGTTTTGATCATTACAAGCACCATACTTCAAGTAAGCTTTAAGTAGGTAGTCTTGTTTCGTGAGTTTAACACGTTGTGTAAACGTACAAGTGTTTTCAAAATAAGAGACCGGCATGTCGAAGATCTCATCTTGTACGTTTTTCACGCCCGGTCCGGGCTTCAGCTTGCCGATCGGCTCAGCGCCGTCAGCTTTATCGACGCCGAAACTGGCGCGCGTAGGACCGCCTTCGCCAATATTTGTCGAATAAACGTGCCAACCTTTTGCGATGGTGGCTTTAAAGATGACATCCACTTCAGTCGGATTTACCCGCTTGTAGGATACAGAGAAATTAACCTGCGACTTTGCCGCCGTAGCGACTAAAAGTAGCAACGTCAGAAGGGTGAAGAACTTCTTCATGGCGGTTTTTATCATGTTTTTAAGTTGACAATATGGGCGCAAATATACGTCTTTTTTCTGAGCAACAAAACGCTAAATACCTTTTCATCATATGAAAATTGCAATTTTATTGGACTTGTCCACAAAAAAAGCGGTACACAGACTTGAAATGCGGCCTTTGCGTCGATTTGAAAGCTAATTGCGATGGTCGGAATCGGGGTGTTGAAAGTGGCGTTCGCGCCGCATTTTACCCTAGTGTAGGGCGGCAGAAAAAGACCGGCGTGATGCCGGACGGGGCGGCGATGGCTTTCGCGTAAAGACGCTATAGCGTCGGCCGCACACACACAGCGTTAGGAGAAGACTATGTGTGCGCCTTATTTTTCTAAGGCTCATTGGCGAAAAAGGGAAATTATATGCAGCAAAGAGCGGGATAATCCGAAGAAAATATGCATCTTTGTAAGTGTTAACCACGCTATGGTGGTGTGGAACCCTGTTGGCGAAAAGCCGGCAGCGCCCCGCAAAATATTGCACCACACGCAGCCCCCACGAATGGCTGTGGTTCGAAAGGAAAGTTCCACTCCGGCCATACATTATATATAGATAAGGGAATCTTCCACGAAATTTTATCTACCCGAAAAGGCACTTTATGAATCTGTTTTCAAACATCCTCGTTCGCTGCTACGTCCGGCTTTGCCGCTTCCGCCACCGTCGGGGCTATGGGATTCACTCGCCGTTTGCGTTCGGGCTTGTCACGAAAGTTTTCTACGAGCGGGGAGCCTACTATGCTTATGCGCCGCTCCGCAAGATGCGCCGCCAAATTGCGCACAACACGACAGAGCGCGGCGATCGCTTGATGTTGCGCTTGATCAATGCGTTTCAGCCGAATGATTGCTTTATCGGCGGCGAGCAAACCCAACTCACGGCGCAGTATTTGCGGGCCGGAAAGCCCTCGTGCCAATTTTGGCCGATCGAAAGCTTGGACGCAGCGGAAGAACTTGATATGTTGTATCTCGACATGCCTGATTGGGAGCCGTGGGCAACCAAGGCGCTAACCAAAATGAGCAACAAAGGCTGCATCGTAGTAAGGGGTATTCACCGCAATGCCCGCATGCTGAAGGCGTGGCGGCGACTGACGGAGCAGGAAGTTGTACGGGTGAGTTTCGATCTCTACGATTATGGAGTCGCTTGCTTTCGCCAAGATTTGCACAAGCAAGATTACATCATCTGTTTTTAGCGCTTGCGGCAAGCAGGACAGGTCATAGCGACTGAGCAGCGCCTCTGAAGCGGCTAAAACCGAGATGTAGGCCGTCCGGAAAGCGATGGAGGAAACTTTAAGCCAAGAATATAAAGCCGGAAATAGATAAAAAAGCAAAGAAAATAGACTTCAAATAGCGAAAGTTTGGAGAAAAACACTATTTTTGCGGCTCACAAACGCCTTGAGACTTTATCTCGACAAAAAGGCACGAATCATGAAAAAGATTCTCACAGAAAATTAGAAATAAAAAAGCGAATATAGTTATGTATTGGACTTTGGAATTGGCCTCAAAATTAGAGGATGCTCCCTGGCCGGCAAGTAAGGATGAGTTGATTGACTATGCTATGCGCTCCGGCGCACCTATGGAAGTAGTCGAAAACTTACAGGAATTGGAGGATGAAGGAGAATTGTATGAGACAATCGAGGACGTCTGGCCCGATTATCCAACTAAGGAGGACTTTCTCTTTAATGAGGATGAATATTAAGCTGATGTAGACATCCGGCGAGCAACTTAAAGCGACAAGGCGACAAACGTTATCGTTTGTCGCCTTGTCGTTAGTATATATTATGTATTGATGGGCGTCCTCTTTCGAG
>JABZGO010000256.1 GCA_015259305.1 Alloprevotella tannerae
GCAACAAAGAGCCACCAAGCGCTGTGACGTAGCTTAATAGGGGCCAGAAATCACCATTCGGGCTGAACGCCGGTAAATGTTCGACATGGCGGAAGAGGGCAATGTCGCTCAGCATCACGGTCATGTTGTTAAAGCATGCGGACAAAAGTCCGGCAAGGCCGCCAATGATATATATATTGTGTAAGTGCGTCGTGGTCCAAACAGCTACTTGCTGCAAAAGGCCGGTTTCGTTGAGTGCGCCAACCGCCAAAGAGATGCCGATAAAGTAGAGCATGTTCTGCAAATTTTGATATTGCAGGGCCATCGGGCGACGCCGACTCACCATTTTATCGCTTGTCAGCAAACTTCTATTGCAGAACTCGTCGACAATCCACAACACGCCGAGCACGCACAGCGCCCCAACGAAAGAGGGAAGCTGCGTAAGACGATGGAAAGTGGGTATAAACCACAAGCCTCCAATGCCGATAATGAGCATAAGCAGGCGTTGCCAACGGTTCAACACGGTATCGTCTCCGCGATATGGGAGTATGGTGTGCACGAGCTTCATACTGTGGGGTAATTTGCGGTGCACTAAGTAAGTCGTTGTGAATAAAGCTGCCATACACGGCAGGATAAGCATAGAAGAATAATGGGTAGGCGTCACTAAACCTACTCCCCAAAGCGATAGGCTCGTTACATCGCCTATCACAGTAAAAGCTCCTCCACAATTGGCGGCTAAAACCACGACTGAACCAAAACGCTTGCGGAGCTCTGCATCGGCCACCATCGTATGCAAAAGGGCCAGCATCAGACAGGTTGTTGTCAGATTATCCAAATTGGCCGACAAGAGAAAAGTAATGATGGAGATGAGCCAAAGAAACTTCTTAGGGCGACGCGTGCGCAGGGCTTCATGGATAAAGTCAAAGCAGCCGTTATTTTCCAAGACTTCAATTATCGTCATCGTACCTAAGAGATACAAAACCACGCCTGCGGCATTCATCGCATAGGAAAGGAAGACGTGCTCGGCAATAAAGGTGCGCACTTCTTGTATGGTGGCCATCGTTTGATAGCCGGCAGCTAGAAAGTCGGGAAGATGCTGGGTAAAAACAAAATGACGCCCCGCTACAATATATAATAGCCAACAAGTGACGCCCATAAACATAGCAACGGCAGCTTTATTGACCTTGTTAAAAATTTCGGTGGCGATGAGCGAAATTCCAAGAAAAAAGATCGCGGTAATAAAGAGCTCCATAGGCTTCCGGTTTGTTTACCAAATCAAGAGCGGTAAACGGGACTCGAACCCGCGACCCTTAGCTTGGGAAGCTAATGCTCTACCAACTGAGCTACTACCGCGTGAATTGACGATGCAAAGATACTATATAAATATAAAAACAACCGTTGTAGGAAGAAAAATATCAAAGAAAAGGCTGTGGATACGAGGATTTCTTTGTGTGCTACCGGCTTTATTTCTGCTTTATGCTGCGCCCCTCGTGAACAATCGCGGGGTTCGTATCGACATTTGGAGTTTCCGCGCCACTGCCACCGGGCTTATCTCCACCCGGTTTCGTTCCCGGATCATCACCTCCGGAAGGCTTGTCAACGAAAGAGGTTGCATAGTAGGCATAAACTTCAACCAGGCCTTTGCATTTAAAATATTGTCCCGTTAAACCATTGATAACAAAACGCCTTTTGTAGTGCTCGGGATGGTCGCGCAAATTCAGATCGCCCCGCACATCGGGCTTTAACTTGATAGGCAAGCAATGCGTAACGTCTGTCTCGTCAGGTGTATCAGCCAAGAGAATATTGGTATTTTTATCCTCTGCCGTAGGAAGTCCGAAGACGGCCTTAGATAAAGTGGTTCCCGCAACAAAGCCGACAATATAGCCTCTTACGTAAAGCAGAGCATCGTCCGGGCAATTTTGTACTTGAGCCACCGTAAGCGTATCAAACTCTGTATCGGGATCAACCACAGGCGGTTTTATTTTTGTCGTGTCCTTAGGATTTCCGCCTTTTTCCTTCTTGCCGGGCAATTCAATCTTGTTGCAACCGGCCAGCAAGATGAGCATAAAGCAGAAAAACCACGACAACCTACGCATACGACTATTCTTTGCGAGCTATTAATGCTAAAAACTCCTCACGCGTTTTGGCTTGCGTAAAGGCGCCACTGAAATCAGATGTCGTCGTAATGGAATTTTCTTTTTCGATGCCGCGCATCTGCATACACATATGCTTGGCTTCCAAAACGACCATTACACCCAACGGATTCAAAGCTCGCTCTATACACTCTTTGATCTGAAGCGTCATCCTCTCCTGCACTTGCAATCTGTGGGAGAAGATATCTACAACGCGAGCCAACTTGGATAGCCCCGTAATGTAACCATTGGGGATGTAGGCAATGTGTGCTTTGCCATAGAAAGGCAAAAGATGGTGCTCACAAAGCGAGTAGAAATTAATATCTTTGACGATTACCATATGGCGATAATCTTCTTTGAACTTCGCGGAGGTTAATACTTTGGCCGCGTCCATCGTATAACCGCGCGTTAGATCAAGCATGGCTTTTGCCACACGCTCCGGCGTCTTAAGCAAGCCCTCTCTTTCGGCGTCTTCGCCCAAGACGGTGAGGGTTTCTTTGTATAATGATTTGAGACGTTCTATTCTCTCTTCTGTCGTCATTTTATAAAATACAATTCGTTCATCTAATAGCTAAAATCGGCGAGCTAACAATGCGCACTTCATACGAGATACGAGCCTTGCGCAATCGAGAAACATAGCGTGCGGCACTTTCTCG
>JABZGO010000257.1 GCA_015259305.1 Alloprevotella tannerae
CACCACACGTAATGCTGACTGTAAAGCAGTCCATCGCCAGCGCAACACCCAATAACAAGGCATCAATATAGCTCATTATAAATCGAATATGACATTAAATGTGCCGCCAAAAGACGTCCCACTCCCCTTTCCAAAACCGGGGATATAAGCCGCATTGCCAACGGCCGGCGATTTTTCAAAAAGCGGGATACGCAAGCGAACGCTCCAACCCAAGCTTAAAAACTTGAAGATATTGGTTTGCAATCCGCCAACCAATTCTCCCCAAAAGAGTGAGGCGTTTTGTCCTTGATAAGTAAAAGGTCTCGTCGTATGATAGACCAGATCAGTAAGATCAGGCGCTGTTAAATCAATCTTGTAGTTCGTATATGCCAAGCGTATACCTCCCAAAAGGCGGTTACCGGAGCGCCGATTGCGCAGAAAATTATAGTCTAAACCAATACGAGCATAAGGTGCTCTCGTCTTATAATGTATATGCGTATCCTCCTGCGTGTAATCGCTAAGTCCTAAACCCAATTCTACGACGGGGAAATACTGATTTTTGAGACTCACACTCACTGAGCCCTCATATTGACCATAACTTGTAGCGAGCGCCATTACCGTTCCGCACAAGTCATAGCCCACACCGAGGCCCGCAAACAGGGGTATTTTCTTCTCTAAGGCTTTTGCTGCGGCCTCGCGCGAAGGATATTGGGTAATGCGTGACGCCTCTTTCGGCAACGTTTTCTTCTTCGGAGCTACCGAAGGCTTTTGTTGTCGGATACTATCTGCAGCAGCGGCGACTGAATCCGCTTTGACCACTTGCGCCAAGGCAGAAAAACTTACGATACTACTGAATAGCAGTACGCAAATAAATACGTATGTTCTCTGCATTCTGATAATCTACTAAGGGGCGTACGACAACTATACTATCGATCGTAACGGGCATCTGCGATAAGGCGTGGCTCGTCCAACGTATCTTGCCTATTTTGTGGAACATCAAGACGGGGCAATCCTGATTCTCAAAATGGGGGATGTTGTCGTGGCTTATATATAATGTGTCGGTGGCTACGCGTCCCTGCGCATCGCTAAAGCGCAAGCGCAAGGTGTCTGTCGTGCCGAAGTACTTCAGTGGCAGCCCCAAACTTGCAATGCCTGTAGCCCGATTCAGCAAAACGGAATCCGTTCCGGCCGCTGTAATGGTCAGCGTGTCTTGCAGCGTATAAGTCGCACCGGTCGCTGCAGAGCGTAGTCCTGCGTTTAAGCCGACAACGTTATTCAGCGGGCAATCTATACTCGAGCAGCCAACCAGCAAGGCCAAACTTGCACAGACGATGAAGTACCATTTTTTCATTACAACTCCTTTGCTATCTGGTAATCATTGCGTCTTGACGAGTTGCGCGAAATCAGTTCGCCCAAGAAGCCGGCCAAGAACAATTGCGTACCAAGAATCATCATCGTCAGCGAGATGTAGAAGTAAGGCGAGTCTGTCACCAATGGTGCAGGGCGGTATTGGAAAATAGCGATCAACTTAATAGCGCCGACGATGACTATCGCGATAAAGCCAATGATAAACATCAAGCTGCCCAAGAAGCCAAACACGTGCATTGGCTGCAAGCCAAAACTATTTAGGAACCAAAGCGAGAGCAAGTCTAAATAGCCATTGAAGAAGCGATTCCAACCGCCAAACTTCGTCTTTCCATATTTGCGGGCTTGGTGTTGCACGACCTTCTCACCAATCTTATCAAAACCCGCATTCTTTGCCAAATAAGGAATATAACGATGCATTTCGCCATAGACTTCAATGTTTTTTACGACCTCCAAGCGATAAGCTTTTAATCCGCAATTAAAGTCGTGCAAATTCTTGATCCCACTGACCTTGCGCGCCGTCGCATTAAAAAGTTTGGTAGGTAAGGTTTTGGAAAGCGGATCGTAGCGTTTCTGCTTATAACCCGAGACTAAATCGTAGCCCTCCTCCGTGATCATACGATAGAGTTCCGGAATTTCATCGGGCGAGTCCTGCAAGTCGGCATCCATCGTCACGACCACATCGCCTTGGGCCTTGCGAAAGCCGCAAAAGAGCGCAGGCGATTTGCCGTAGTTGCGGCGAAATTTGATGGCGTGTACCTGCTGATCTTCGCGCGCCAAACCTTCGATGACGTCCCACGAATTGTCCGTGCTTCCGTCATTGATAAAAATAATCTCGTGCGTAAAATCGTTTGCGCTCATCACGCGTTTGATCCAGGCGTAAAGGTCCGGCAGACTCTCTGCTTCGTTATATAGCGGAATAATTACCGAAATATCCATGCGAAATCTATTGTATTGTGCGTTGTTTTCTTTATCTGAGTAGTGGCCGCTTTGCTACCGATAGCCTCTCACGTAGCAGCCGCATGCATCAACCGAAAGTGTAAGCATCTACTACGGCTTTAACCGAGTCGATGTAGCGGAGCGGAACGAGGAAGACCGGCGGCGATTCGAGCCGCGCTATCTCCTGCCTATGAAAGGCTTAGAGCGTACAAAATTAACACCGTTTGAGAGAATTACAAAACGACAACGGTGTTTTATAATCTCCCAAACGGTTTTTCTAACCTGCACCACCACTCGCGCCCCTCTCTTTTTTGCCGTAGCGGCAAGGATTTGCGAGAGGAAAAGAGCTGCATCTGCTATCCGAACGCGCGATTTTCAAAGGCGCAATTCTGCTTAAGGCAGACGATAAACGGCTCTGCGCCGCGTCCCGACATTGAGTAGCGTGCCTTCGTCCACAAATTGGCGCAAGCGCGCATAAGTAC
>JABZGO010000258.1 GCA_015259305.1 Alloprevotella tannerae
TCTTTGAGAGCTGCCTGCGCCTCGGCCTTCGTTGCATAGATGCCGGTAACATATTTGAAGCGGCCACCTTCCTTAAAGATATAAAGGTGGTCTAAGCCACGGAATTGTTTGTCGCTCGAAGAGAGTCGATCTGAATTGACCGCTATCTGTATGCGATAATGCAAACCTTTGGCTCCTTTCTGATTTTCTTTGTCGCTTCCGGCCGACTTTTGTGCAGCTGTCGTTTTATCTGTTTTGTCTTTGGCCGTAGCCGGTGCGGCTTTTGAGGGCTTCGACTTAGCCGGTGCGGCCGTCTGCTCCTTCTTTTGTGTTTGAACAGCAGGCTTTTGAGCCGCTGTATTTGACGCCGGCGGATCAACGACAACTACCCGCTCGGCCGGGCGTGTGGGTCGTGGCGTCGTCGCAGGCACAGGTACTACTTCAGCAGGCGGCGTATTTTTGTCCTCTTCTGCTACCATCGAATCGTCAGAAGAAGTAAAAATCGGCTGCGGCAAGCCAACGGCCGTTCTATCATACGTCTTACGATACTGGAGGAAACCATTGTAAATACAAGTAGCCAGCGTGATGACGCCGCGATCTGAATTTAGGTACGCCTCCTCATCAGGAGTCGTGATGAAGCCCAACTCGGTAAGGACGGCAGGCATTGACGTCTTGCGCAAAACCAAGAATCCGGCTTGATGCACACCTTTGTCTCTGCGATTATTGCGAACGTACTGGTGCTGAATAGCTTGGGCTAAATCAACGCTCTGCTGCATATAGCGATCTTGCATCAATTCGAAGATCACATAACTCTCACTCTTGCGCGGATCGAAGCCTTCGTAGCGTTGGCGGTAATCTTTTTCATAAGTGATCACGCTATTTTCTCGCTTAGCCACCTCAAGGTTGGCTTCGGCACGCGCCATACCGAGCGTATACGTTTCGCTGCCATAAGCCGAACGATTGCCATCGACAGCATTCGTATGAATAGAAATAAAAAGATCAGCTTTAGCATTGTTGGCGATGTCGGCACGCGTCTGCAAAGGGATAAAGACATCCGTCTTACGCGTATAAATCACTTTCACATCGGGGCAATTTCGCTCCACGAGCTGACCGAAAGCCATGGCCACTTTCAGATTGATGTTCTTCTCTACTGAATAGGCGCCGGGCGCGCCTGTATCGTGACCACCATGGCCGGGATCGATTACAAGCGTAAAGGGCTTACCTTTCTGGGCGAAAGCTACTTCGCACAGAAGGCACAAACACAGCAGGACATACGTGGCTAATCTTTTGGTCATAGTTTACTTGAAGCTCTCGGTAAAACCAATATATGGCCTACACTCTACCCTTTTCGTTGAATAAAACCAAGGTTGACGGCAGAGAATCAGCCCTATGAACGGAGCAAAGATAGGTGAAAGTCGGCAGAAAACCAAAGAAAGCGGGCGGTTTGTAGCACAAGTAAAGGCATACTAACTGCTTAGACAGCCGGCTTAGGCGGTACAACCGGGATGGGGCGTATATGATTTAAGAGATATTCAGGCAAAGAGGAAGCCGAAAGGAGCAGATGATCGGCTTGAAGGTTGCAAAAATCGGCAGACTTTGGGCAAAGAAAAGCGATGATAGGCAATTGTTGAAATTCCCATAGGTGGGAAGAAAAATTCCCATAGGTGGGAAATAAAATTCCCCTAAGGGGAATTGAAATTATCTCAGGTGAGAATTTGTACGAGGCCTATGCTTTTTGTAATGTCATAGAATTAGTTCACAACTTTGGTTTCTTAATTTCATTCTTCATTGGCAAATTTATTTGCTAAGTTCAAGCTCGCTTGTCGTGTTCTTTTCTTAACTACATGGTTAGTTGACAATGGGAGGCACATGGATTTTATGAAGACGCCGGAGCCGGTAAGCATAAGCTGAGACAACTGCAAATGAAAAAGAGCATTTTTTTAAGCTACGACACAAACAGCAAAAAAACAGCCCCGCTCTGAAAGAGCGAGGCTGCAAGTTATAGATCTAAATCGAAGGTCGATTATTTGTTCTTAAACAATTGAACGTTCTTCAATTCGAACTTAGGCGTCTTGCGAATCATAGCAGGTGCTTCGTCTTGAGGGATCTCATTCTGCAAAACGAAAGTATCCGTCTGAGGCGGGAAGTTACCATCCTTCACGAAGTAAACAACGTTAAAGGTAAACACCTTGCCGGTAGCATCGTAAGAACTGGGCACTGCACCATCTGCACCTTTGGTCACTGCGTCGCTGACGAATATATGACCATAAGGCTTCCCATTTTGAGTGAAGTCGTACATAGTGTCCTGATCTTTAATCACGATCACGCCGGTAGACTTATTATAGGTGAAGTATAGACCATCTGGGTTTTGCACAAACGGCTTGATGAGGTATTTAGTCTGATCCTTGTTGCTCTGGTAAAGCGTACTTGTAGGAAGTGCACCGAACAAGCCAGAAGTGTAGACACCTTCATAGATAGGAATCATGATCTCGGGTTCTGCCTTGCTCTGTGCAGGATCCAAAATCACCTGCTGACCATTGATGGTCATAACGAGCTGGCCGTTGGCATTGTAGCTCACAGAACCTTGCGTGCCGTCAGCGAAGGTAATCACACCCGCGCCATTAGCAAACTGATGCGTGATGGTTGTCTTCGCGCCACCCTCAGGGGTTGATGTGCTTTTACCTTTATCGTTGAGTACCAAAGTAGTTTGTACGCCATTGATGTTTGCGGTCCAAGTGCCATAGATGTCAGAGGGTTGACTCTTCACTAAAGTAGAAAC
>JABZGO010000259.1 GCA_015259305.1 Alloprevotella tannerae
AGCCTATCCTGAGCAAATAGATTATAATATCAATCGCAACCTTAGCCAAAACAAAATGGAGAGAATACTCTCACTTGATTTTATCAAGCAAGGACGCAATATATTTATTACTGGTTCATCAGGAACTGGTAAAAGTTTTATCGCTACAGCTATAGGCTATCATGCTTGTAAAAATGGTATTAGAACGATGTATGCTAACATGTCAAAGCTGCTGGGGACACTTAAGGTTGCCAAGAACAAAGGAACGTTAGAAACAGAGCTAAAGAAGATAGAGCGATGTCGCTTGTTAATCCTCGATGATGCCTTCCTTGTACCTGTAGATGCAAAAGAGCGTCCTATATTACTTGATATTATAGAAGATAGGCATGAAAGGAAGTCGATTATCATATCTTCTCAACTTCCTGTAGACAACTGGTATGATGCAATAGGCGACCCTACCGTGGCAGATGCTGTACTAGATAGAATTGTGCATACCTCATATCAAATAGAACTAACTGGAGAGAGTCTTAGAAAGATAAAAGCAAAGAATATTACCAAGTAATAGCGAAATAAAATGACCCACCCGACCAGGGCATTTAGTGGGTCAATAATAAATCGTCTTACTGGGTCTAAAATACTTTGCCAGGGTGGGTCAAATTAGTGTGGCTTTTCCATCACTCACCACATCGAGACATTGGTCGTCAAGTTCGTTTCGCTCGCTATAGATACGGAACGGTTCAGTGGAGGCGATTGCTGTACCGTCACCCGCATCGACTTTACACTTTCCTACCACCCTTGATGTTCATTGCCTGGCTAATAGAAATGGCCACTTTGTCGCTGGTCTTAATCGTGGCGTTCTCTAAGGTAAGGGTCTTGGTGCTGTGGTCGTAGCTTACCTTACCCTCTACGCCATCAATTACAGAGAGATCGTCGCAATTGGCAGAAGTTACCTGTGTGCCGGCAATATTGAGAGCGTAGTTTATTACTTTACCATCTATCGTTATATCGTCCAGTAAAATGTAATTGCCGTCCCCGCTCTTGTTGCTGTCGTAGTGTCTGAACGCTATATATTTCGTGCCGACAGGCAGCTGCAGCGTGCGCTTAATCCATTCTGACTGATACGCATTTCCCTCAATAGGTTTCAGATCGGTAGGTTTCTCGTCTTTCAACACTATCGTGAAATCGGAAATATCCTTACCGGTAGTCGATGCGAGTACCTGATAGCGATCATCAGGAGAACTAGGATTCATAGCAAACCAATAGATCAGTTGGGTTGCCCCGGAAATCTTCGGAGAGATAAGATAGTTATCCGGGTTAAGACCCTCATTAACGTATGAGAAGCTGCCGATAACACGTTTACCCGACTTGGGTCTCATCCAATTATCTTTTTCGTTGTTCCATACTTTCCAGTTCCTTCCATCATTGTCTGCGTCTATCAAAGTCCAGCCATCAGGTATTTCACCACTTTCGAAACCTTCTAACAAAGGAAAACTTACGGAAGCTTTGGCAGATGCCGTCTTGATTTTGTTGCCGGTTATCGGCATTTCTCCACGACTGCTCTTGAGAGCTTGTTTTGAGATACTTTGCGCCTGCGCCGTGGTGGGCAGGGCCATCATTCCGATGAACAGCGCGACGATCGCCGCGTAGGTGTTCTTAAATAAATGTTGTTTCATAGTTTCTGTGCCTCCCTGTTTCATCTCCTCTCGGAGCAAGACCGTGTCGAAGGCTCGGGTCTTAAGATTGAATAATACTTGTTGTCCGGCAAACTCGTTGCCCGACTGATAATTTCTTCGCCTTCCTTGGAAAGTGCACCTGCCCCTCCGTAGGAAGTCCTTTCCCCGACTCAGGGCGAAAGAGATCTTGCTTGTTTCATCATCGTTTTATGATTACAATGTGTTATGTGTTTACGCTGTACCTGCTTTGCGTTTTATGCCGATCAGCCATTGTTTACCCTTTGCTTTTTGCAAAGTTCGGACGATTTACCCCAAACCGACTTGCTCTAATCGGACATAAATATGCTCTAATCGGACATTTTCACTTTTGCCGACTTGCTCTAATCGGACATGGGAATTTTCGTAAATCACTGATAATGAATAAAAGTACTTGAAAATATGGTTCATTTCACAAAATATGTAAACAGTTGGTAATTTCCCTTACTCCATTTTCCGGCTACATATTTTCAATTTTCCTTCCTGTTGTTTTCAAAACAAATCAATCAACGAAATTGCTGCCGGGAAACCTACTTATTCCCCTCTTCCTGCGCCTTCGTCCGCCACTCCTCCCATCACCCTCGCACGTATCCTTTAAATAAAATGTTTTGTTCTTATAATCAAGTATTTAAGGCTAATTCTCTGAGTGCTAATAAGCGCGTATCAACTCATTTTTTTGACTGAAAAACGCGACTGTGACACGTCAGTGCCATCCCCAAAAGTCAAAAATGACCGACTCTTAGACATCTTTTTCAAAAAAAAATGCAGATTTGAGATAAGTTATTGAAGATAAGCCATAGATTTTGGCTCCAAAATACGGTAGGTAATGATTAAGCAAACGTGCAACTGCTTCGGATTGCTATGCTTTGCATGACTTCAAATAACTCTATGCAAATATAGAATAAAAATCTAATTATGGCAAATATCATATTAATCAATTTTGCACACGAAGCTCTC
>JABZGO010000025.1 GCA_015259305.1 Alloprevotella tannerae
GAAAAAAGATGATGAGTCGGACGACGAAAGTATTGCGACGTATTTGTATCCATTCTTTCTGAAGGAGGTAGCGGAACATCATTTGGGAGAAGGTAAAAGAGATTTATTCCAGTCGGGTCTTAAACTTTTTCAGTGCAATGCCAAGAATTAACAGACTCATAGCCGTAAGAATGAGGAGTTCGCGCCCCACCATTGGCAAGCCGACACCCATAACCATCAGTTTGCGAATGGCGGCAATGAACCAGCGCGCCGGAATAATGGCCGAGAACCATTGCAAGGGGAGGGGCATACTTTCGATAGGGTAGATCATGCCCGAAAGTAGCAAGTTGGGCATCAGCATCAGCATACCGGAGATAAGCAAAGCTTGTAGCTGAGTCTTTGCCACGACACTGATGAGCAAGCCAAGGCAGAGGGCAAGAAAAATATAAAGCAGGCAGAGCGTGAGGATGGCGAGAAGATTGCCGGAAACGGGAACTTTCAGCACAAAGTTGGAGATACCGAGAATGAAAAGCAAGATGATGATAGATAATAAGAAGTAGGGCACGGCTTTGGCGATAAGGATCAGCAGCGGGCGGATGGGCGAGACGAGCAAGACCTCCATCGTGCCGCGCTCTTTCTCGCGGACAATGCTTACAGAAGTCATCATCGCGCAGATGAGCAGTAGCAATAAGCCCATAATACCAGGCACAAAGTTGTAGGCGCTTTTCATTTGCGGGTTGTAAAGCAATCGTGTGATGATTTCTGTGGATTGCGGTACGTGGGCCGCCGACGTTGCTTCCGCCATGCCCGCTTGAAGGATCTGCGTAGCGTATGCCCCTTGCATAGACGCTTGATTCGGGTCAGCCCCATCAAGGATCAGTTGTACTTGGCCCTGACCTTTGGGCAACCGATCTGCAAAGTGCGGCGAGAAGACGATGGCTATGTCAGCCTGTCCGTTGCGAATGAGTTGCTCCGCTTCAGCGGTTGTCTGCGCCGTATGCGTCAGGATAAAGTATTCTGAGGCATCGAGTCGAGCGAGCATACGTTGCGTGAGGTGGTCGGCAGGCGTTGTCACAGCGACCAAGCGCACGTCTTTTACGTCGGTAGAAATGGCAAAGCCAAAGAGCAGCATCATAATGAGCGGCATCCCGAAGAGGATAAGCATCGTGCGCCGATCGCGCAAGATGTGCCGAATCTCTTTTCCCACAAAGGCTATAAACATTTTCATTCTTATTCCTCCGCCTTATGTTTCTTTTCTTTCTGCCCGGCGCGCAAGGAGCGTAAATACCTCCCCCAGCGTCTCCTTTTCGAATCTGCTTTTCAGTTCGTCGGGCGTGCCCAATGCGCGTATCTTTCCATCTACCATAATCGAAATTCGGTCGCAATATTCCGCTTCGTCCATATAGTGGGTCGTGACAAAGATTGTGATGCCCTTTGTCGCCGCTTGGTAAATGAGTTGCCAAAACTGCCGCCGCGTAGTTCCGTCTACACCGCCCGTAGGTTCGTCTAAGAAGACCACTTCAGGCGAGTGAAAAATGCTGACGGAGAAAGCCAGTTTCTGCTTAAAGCCTAAGGGCAGCGAGGCCACTAATCGGTCAGCATATTGCGCGATGTTGAGTTTGTCGAGCAATTCATCAGTTTTGTGGCGAATAGCTTGGTCGCGCATACCATAGATGCCGCCGAAGAGGCGAATGTTCTCGCGCACGGTCATATCTTCGTAAAGCGAAAACTTCTGACTCATATAACCAATGTGGCGTTTAATCTCTTCATATTGTGTGCGTACATCATAGCCGCCGACGATAGCCGTGCCGGACGTGGGCCGACTCAGCCCTGAAAGAATGCGCATGGCCGTAGTTTTACCGGCTCCGTTAGCGCCCAGGAAACCAAAGATCTCACCGCGTCGGACCGTAAATGAAATGTCGTCGACGGCGCGGAAAGAGCCAAAAGCTTTCACGAGATGATTGACGGAGATTACATTGATGTCCGTCGCCTCTTTTGTCGCAGCCTCTGTTTCCTGCTCCTTTATGTAGGTAGAAGTAGTTGTAATAAAGTCGGGCGCAGGTGTTGTTGCGGGGCGCGTTAAGATAATTTCATCGCACTTCTTTATTTCGTCCTCGTAGGGCGTCGATACTAACATTGTAATGCCTCGGCGCTTCAAGGTGCCCAGCATATCCCAAAAGTCGATACGCGAGACGGGGTCAACGCCCGTTGTAGGCTCATCCAATAATAATACGCTTGGGCGATGAATCAGTGCGCAACTTAAAGCCAGTTTCTGCTTCATACCTCCCGACAGCGCGCCTGCACGGCGATCTTTGAAGCGCTCTATCTGTCCGTAAATGTCCTTAATATCGTCGTAACCTTCTTCGATGGTCGTTCCGAAAAGCGTAGCGAAAAAGCGCAGATTTTCTTCTACGGTGAGGTCTTGGTAGAGGCTGAAGCGCCCCGGCATATAACCTAAGCGCCGGCGGATGGCTCGCATATCGTTTACCGTGTCGTAGCCGTCAATGGTTGCTGTGCCGGAATTGGGTAAAAGTAAGGTGGCCAAGATGCGAAACATCGTTGTTTTTCCCGTTCCGTCAGGACCGATAAGTCCGTAAAGCGCACCTTTGGGCACGTTGAAAGAGCAATCGTCCAAGGCCACAGTTGCTCCGTAGCGTTTCGATATGTGCTTTACCTCAATCGCATTCATAGTTTTACCTCTCCATACATACCCATCTTAAGATAGCCGTCGTTGATCACGGCAATCTTCACGGCATAGACAATGTCTGCCCGCTCATCATCAGTGAGAATCGACTTGGGCGTAAACTCAGCGTTGGGCGAGATCCACGTCACCGTGCCGGAATAACTGCGGCGCGTGTCGCTGCCATAGTTGCTGAATACTTTTACGCGTTGTCCTAACTTTACTTGCGCCAGTTGACGTGACGTGATGTAGGCTCTTATAAACATATGGCGCGTGTCGGCTACTTTGAAAAGAGGTTTTCCTATCGTGGCAAATTCGCCTTGCTCGGCGTACTTTTCTAATACAGTGCCCGCAATCGGTGATGTGATGTGACACTTCTTTAATTGATCAAGTACTTGGAGTCGTTGTATTTCGGCGCCGCTTACTTGACTGTTTAGGCTGCGCGTACTATTTGAAAGTGCTGAGATTTGTGCTTTAAGTTGTCCTTGTAATACCCGCACGGCATTGCTTGCATCGTCTGTTTGTTTTCGTGTTGCCGCTCCGTCTGCAAAGAGAGCCGCCGTGCGCTTCTGCTCCAATTCGGCTTTTGACAACTGTTGGCGCGTAGCAGCAATTTGTGCGCTGATGTCGGGGCGTTGTTCGGCAAAGCTTTCTCGCGTGGCGCCGATCTGTCGAGCTTTAAGTTGGAGTTGAACAGTATCTATAAGCCCCACTTGTTGATGCGCCTCTACAAGTTTTCCTTCGCTTATGTCGAAAGTCATAAGTCGCCCTGTGGTTTCAGCGGATACGGTTACTTCTGTCGCTTCGAAGATACCCGTAGCGTCAAACTCTTTTTCCTTGTTGCCGCAGGCACTTACCAGCAGGGTGAATGCGGCGATAGCTATTATAGTCTTTTTCATGTCTCGTCGTTTTAAGCGCTTTTGTAGGTGCAGCGTTTTCGCTTATCTCGCTCTCTTTTCAGAAAGCACCTTTGATGATTTTCAGTTCGTATATACTTTGTAGTAGTTCAAGCTCGTGCACGGCGCGCGTGATGCAAGCTTCGTTTTCTTTCGTGATTTCTTGCAAGAGTCGGTCAGCATCGATTGTGCCGTGTGTTAGTTGTGCTTCCGTGGCTCGTCTTATGGATTGGCGCAGACTGACGATTTCGTCGTCGGCTTGCATTACTTTGCGTCGCCCTGCGATGTGTGCTTGCTGCTGAGCCTCCTCCATTTGATTGTTAAGGAGGAAGAGTTCACGCGCATTCTCCGCCTCTTCGCGCTGCACGCCCAATTGGTGCAAATCGTTGCGGCGCGTGTATAAACTGCTTAGGCTCCACGAGAGGCGCGCACCGGCAAGCGCATTAAACGAGAGTCGGCGGCGCTGCATATCTTCAAAGAGATTGTAGCCGGGGCGCCCGTAATAGCCTTGGGCAAATATGCTCAAGACGGGCAACAGGCGGCTTTTGAGAAACTGCTGCTGCGCATCTGCTAAGCGCAAGCGGCAGTCGATGAGTTGCAATTCGGGGCGCTCGTTGGTCTTAGGATTGGTATCGATTTCCGAAGAGGGCTTCACCAAACTATCGGCCTGCTCTACGCCGCAGAACAGTGCAAGCATACGACTTACGGCGCATCGCGCTGCAGTGAGTTCGTCGCCTGCTTGTATAGCGCGGAGTCGTTCGGCGCGGAGTCGGTCTACGTCACTTTGCATAGCTACGCCGCGTTGCAGCATTGCTCGGAGTTTGTCTTCGTTGCTTTGCAGCATTGCCTGCAGTTGCGCGTTGAGGCGTATGCGCTCGTCAAGCAGCAGTTGCGAGAAGAATAAGTCGCTCACACGGCGGCGTAAGGCATAGAGATTTACGTCAGTCTGCGCCTCTTCTATCTCTGCCTTGCGCTTTTCCACTTCTGCTTGTCGACTGATTCGCCCGCCGTCCCATAGCGTCTGGCTGATTTCCACTTGCAGGCGATATTGCTCCTTGCCTATCCCCTCGTAAGTTTGACCGCTTTGTGCCAGTATCGATGAGAGTTTGTCGGGTAGTTGCGTTGTGCGGTTCTGCACTGTTGCTTGCACCGAAGCCTGCACTTGTGGCAACCAGGCTTTCTTTATGTTGCTCACATTATAGGCTGCTGAGCGGCGTATCAAGTCATAGCGCTTTATCAAAGGATAGTTTTGCTTGGCCATCTGCTGACACGCTTCCAGCGTAAGTTGCGCGCGGCAACTCATCGCCCATCCCGTTAGCATCATCACCATCAATAAGAGAGTTTTCATCGTTTGCTCGTTTTTTCTGTTGCAAAGGTAAGGCAGATGTAAGTAGACCGCATTATCTTTTATGGCTATAAAATGGTCTTACGCTGCACAAATGTGGGGAAAAAGCGCGCAAATAGCCTTCTCTTCATTTATCTTTGTGGTCGAAATAATACCACACGCGATGAACGATAAGAAGCCTGAGACGCTTACCATCGAGCAGATAAGAGATCGCCTGAGCGAAACCGTAGACGAAAGACAGTTGCCCATCTTGGCCGATGGCGTTGCCTTGTTGAGCCGAGGGCGCAACCTTTTTGGAAAGGCTGTTGAGGTGCAGATTCCTTATCGCCTGCCCGGCATCCGACTGGGGGTGCTGATGGCTGGGGAGGCCGATGTGATGATCAATTTGATGAGTTACCACGTGGAGGCTCCCGCTGCCGTGTTCATCGGCGATAACTCTATTTTTCAACTTCAAAGCATTGCGCCGGGTAGTGAAGTGCAGGGCGTCTTTGTCGATCCTGCTTTGTTCGGCGAAATCTTTTCCGCTTGTCCGCCGGCAACTTTCAATGGGCAGGTGCGCGATTTCATTACCCCCATAAATCAGGCTGCCGGAGAAAAGATAAATGCACTTATTCAAGCGCTTACACTCACGTTTGCTGAGGGGGAATATAACCGCAGCGTGGTGCATCACCTTATAGCGGCATTGGCCCACGTTTTTAATGAGATTTATGAAAAGCAGGTTGGTAAGCAACAGAGTCGCCGTTCACACACGCGTCAACTCTTTGATCGTTTTATTTTGCTTGTCAATAAGTATGGCAGTTATCAGCACAACCTCGCCTTCTATGCCGCTCAATTGTGCATCTCGCAGCCTTATCTCAGCCGCGTAGTGCAGCAAGAAAGCGGCGTCTATGCCAAAGAATGGATAGATCGTGCCGTTATTACTGAGGCGAAAGTAATGCTCAAGCACAGTAATCTGCCCATTGCGCGCATCGCTGAAAAGCTTAATTTTTCTAACCCGAGTTTTTTCAATAAGTATTTTAAGCGCTTGGCGGGCGTCACACCCAGTGCGTTTAGAAACAGTTAAGAGACGGCGGAGGGGCGCCGCGGCCGTCTTCTTCGTTGCATATGACCCTTGTCGCACACAGGCCGCACAAAGCAACGACAAGCGTATTTGAACTTAGCAAATAAACTTGTCAAAGAAGAATGAAATTAAGAAACCAAAGTTGTCAACTAATTCTAGGACATTACACGCGGCCGACAAAGCTAAATGGCGGCGAGACGCTTAGGAGCACATTATTCCGATAAAGCAGGTTGTTGAGATGAAGTCTTACAAAAAAGAGGAAAAGGTATACGCCGCTTATCGCTTCGCTATCCTTTTCCTCTGCTATGTTTGTTGACGATGAGGGAGGGTACTATGGTGCTATTTGATAGTTCAAAGGGAGAGTTTCCTCCCTGCTCGTTCGGTAGTTGTGTTCTGTCTTATTCGTAACGCGGATACCATTTTATCCGCTCTACAGCCTCACGAGCGTTTGCAATTTGCGTTTTCGTATTGTTATGATCAATGGCGTGTTGCGCCACTACTTCAGCTAAGTGTTGTGAGAAAGACGTGATTTCGCTCACAGGCGGAAGTACGGCCGCGCCGGGCTGCGTAGCATCTACGATGCCGCCCAATGCGTGAGCGGCAGCCGAGAGCAACGGCTGATCGACCAGTCGCGCAGTTGAGGCCATCACACCCAATCCGAGTCCGGGATACATTAAGGCATTGTTTGCTTGTCCGATGTTATAAGTTACGCCCTTGTAGTTGATCGGAGCGCTGGGAATACCCGTTGCGATCAGTGCGCGCCCGTCAGTCCATTCGATCAAATCGGCCGCTTTAGCTTCAGCTAGCTCAGTGGGGTTCGAGAGCGGGAAGATGATGGGGCGTTTCGTATGAGCCGCCATCTCTTTTACGATCTCTTCCGTGAATGCTCCGGGGCGTGTAGACGTTCCGATCAGCACTGAGGGGTGAATAGCCGCTACCGCTTCTTGCAAAGAAGGTAATGGCTGCTTTAGCTCGCCGGCTGGGCGTGCAAAGAAAGCTTGCCCTTCTGTGAGCTCAGCCATATCGTTGGTGAGTAAGCCTTGCTTGTCTACTAAATAGATATGCTGCTTAGCCTCGTCAGATGAAAGGCCCTGCTGCATAAACTCTTCGTAAATCTGACGTGCAATGCCGGCACCGGCCGTTCCGGCACCAAAGACCATAACGCGCTGGTCAGTAAATTTCTCTTTGGAGATGTTTAATGCACCCAAGATGCCGGCCAGAGAGACGATGCCTGTACCTTGAATATCATCATTGAAGGTTGTGATTTTATTTTGATAGCGCTCGAGAATTGCTGCCGCATTAGGCCGCCCGAAGTCCTCCCAATGTAGATAAAGGTTGGGGAAGAGGCGCCCAGCTGTTTCTACAAACTTATCGACAAAGGCGTGATACTGCTCTCCACGGACGCGGGCATGGCGATTGCCTAAATAGAGCGGATCGTCGAGTAGCTGCTTATTGTTTGTGCCGACATCGAGCACCATAGGCAATACTTCGTTAGGATTAACTCCGGCTGCTGCAGTATAAACCATAAGTTTGCCGATAGAGATAGCAACTCCGTTTACGCCCCAGTCGCCTATTCCTAAGATGGCCTCTGCATCCGTTACGACGATGAGTTTTACGTTTTTGCCTTGCGAGGCATTGCGCAAAGACTTTTCAATATCTTCGGGATGGTCAATAGAAAGGAAGGCTGCATCTTGCGGCTTCATAAATAGTTCGTCGTATTGACGAATGGCATCAGCTACAACGGGGTCATAGACAATCGGCATGAACTCTTCCACGTGCTGTGCCATCAGGGCATAAAACAATATGCGGTTCGTATTGAAGAGCGTCATTAAATAGACGCGTTTCTCCAAATCAGTGAGTTTTTTCTGAAATTGCAAGTAAGTTCTGTTCATCTGCTCCTCGAGCGTTTGCACCTTTGACGGCAGTAGGCCTACGAGGCTTAGTTGCTCACGTTCGGCCATGCTAAAGGCCGTCCCTTTATTGATAAAGGGGTTGTTCAGCGTTTCTCTTGGTGTGTTCATCTTTTTATAGTTTAGTCTCCTGACGAATTAGAATAACCCAATTGCCAGAGGTGATATGTAAGTCTCTGTGAGCTCCGCCATAATTTGCTTGTGGCGCAGCTCTATTCTGTAGGATCTTAAGCCGGCTCTTGCGCCTCTTCTTCAGCCGGTGCTTGGGGCGATCCCTCGGCGGATACTTCTTCATTGCCGATAACATAGCGTCGGTAGTACGAGATCATCAATGTCGTGACAGGCAAAGCAATGATCAGACCGACGATGCCTAAGATGTAGCCCCAGACAGAGAGGGAAAGGAGAATCACGGCCGGAGATAGTCCCATAATCTTGCCCATGACGTGCGGCGTGACAATGGTGTCTTGCAACACTTGCACGACGATGTAAACCAAAAAGACACCGCCAAATAGCAGCCAAAAACTTTGCCCCGTTTCTGCCGCGTGGAGGAGAGCTAAAAAGAAGGCGGGGACGAAGCCGATAACTTGTAGATAGGGAACGAAACTGATTAGTCCGATGAAGCAACCTAAGCCTACGGGGATCGGAAATCCTAAGATCCAAAAGCCGACGGAAAACATCACGCAATTGCTTAAAGCCACGAGGGCTTGGCCGCGAAAGTAGCCATTCATCCCTTGCTTAATGTCGCCGACCAGTTGGCGCGCAATTTCGCGGCGACTGTGCGGCACAAAGTTGATCCAGCCATAAGCATAGCGCTCATAATCTTTCAAGAGGAAGAAGAGGTAGAGCAGGCCGATCAGAGAGGCCAAAAGGTTGAGCACGACGCCCGCCGTCGACCAAATGACGTCCCAAGCTTTAGGCAGCACCTTTTTGACGGTTTCTTGCACGTCCTTAGAAGATAGAAACTGCTCGATGCGCGTTTCGTTAATGCGTTCTTTTAGGAAATGGAGAGCGGGGGGCGGGATCACCTTCTCTTGCATCTTAGGATCTTTCAAGAAGTTGATAGCCACCGTTTGCATATGATTGAATTGATCTATAAAAGGCGGTACAATAATGAAAGCCAAAGCCGTGAATGAGCCCAAGACTAAAGTGAGCGCCACAAAGATGCTCAGAATTCTATTTTTTAATTTGCATTTATACTGCAAGAAGCGTACGATCGGAAACAACAGATAAGCAATCGCGACCGCCACAAAGAAAGGCAGCAGGACGGTGCTTAGGTATGAAATAATGTAGCCTGCGAGCAGCAATCCGCCAACGACTAAGGCGCCACGAATAAATCGGTCGAAAGTAATCTCCTTTTTCATCATAATCCGGTTTTGTCACCCTTTTAGGGGCCTCAAATGTATGAAGAATTTTCAAAAATGTCTAATCGGACGGTTTATTGTTTGCTTTCACCCCGATATTTCTATAAATTTGCCCTCAAATGGGCTGTTTGTATTTAGTGCCTACTCCCGTGGGCAACTTAGAAGACATCACGCTACGCGCGCTACGCGTGTTGAAAGAGGTAGATTTGATTCTGGCCGAGGATACTCGCACGACCGGCATCTTGCTGCAACATTATGAGATACGCAATTCGCTTTGCGCACATCATAAATTCAATGAACATCAGACGGCTGAAGCCTTTGCTAAACGAATGGCGGCAGGCGAGGAGATGGCGCTCGTGACGGATGCCGGTACGCCGGGCATCTCGGATCCGGGTTTTATGCTCGTGCGAGCTTGCGCGGCTGAGGGCGTTACCGTGATTTGCTTGCCGGGCGCTACGGCTTTCGTGCCGGCTTTGGTCAATAGCGGCCTGCCTTGTGAGCGTTTTACCTTTGAGGGCTTCCTGCCGCAGAAGAAAGGTAGGCAAACGCGCATTCAGCAACTCTGCGAAGAACCGCGCACGATGATCTTTTACGAATCGCCTTATCGCGTCGTGAAGACATTAGAAGAGTTGGCCACGGCCTTTGGCGGCGACCGGCGTGCGTCCGTGTCGAGAGAAATCTCTAAACTGCACGAAGAAACGCTTCGAGGGACGCTCGATGAGCTGGCCGCCCACTTCAAGACAACAGCTCCCCGCGGCGAATTTGTGATGATCGTCGAGGGATTAAATAGAAAGAAATCAAAGGAGGTGGAAGCTTCCACACATTAAATAGAATAAGATTATGAAAAAAGCGTTGTTAGTCGTTGCAGCTGCTGCTTTGCTCTTCAGTTGCAATACGAAAAAGCAGAAAGAAGAAGCCGTGGAAGCTACGGCTCAGCAGATTGATTCGCTCAAAAACGCTTTGAAAGAGGCGCAAAACGAATCGAACGATTTAATGGGAACCGTCGAACAGATTCAAGAAGGCTTCCGTCAGATCAATGAGGCAGAAAATATCGTTACGATGCAGGCGCAAAACGGAGAAAACTCTAATAAGCAGGCTATAGCAGACAATTTGCACCTCATTCAGGACAAGATGAAGCTGAACCGGGCGCTGATTGCCAATTTGCAGGATCAGCTTCGCTCATCGACGGGGGCTAATGCGCGCTTGAAGTCTACGCTTTCGCAGATGGTGAAGAAGTTTCAAGCACAGTTGGAGGAGAAGTCCAACGAGATCGAGAAGCTTCGGGCGCAACTGGCTGAAAAAGATATAAAGATAGCCGAGCAAGGTGAGCAGATCACTTCCTTAAATAATAGCGTCAACTCGCTTTCCAGCAGCAATGAGCAGAAGGCGCAGACTATTGCCGCGCAGGATCAGCAAATCTATACGGCTTATTACGTCTTCGGCACGAAGAAAGAACTCCGCGAGCAGCGCATTCTGGCCCACGGCGATGTCTTGAAGTCGAAAGACTTTAACCGCGATTATTTTACGCGCATTGACTATCGCGTGACGAAGACGATTCGCCTCTATTCCAAGAGTGCACAGCTCAACACCTCGCACCCTGCAGATTCTTATTCGCTCGAGCGCGATGCGCAAGGGCAGTATGTCTTGCGCATTACTAACCCGGATCGCTTCTGGAGCGTGAGCAAGTATTTGGTGATTACCGTAAAATAAATCAAAGCATCGCACGTCATCGGGTTAAAAACCGGCGGCGTGCGACGTTTGTATATATAAGAGAATATAATTATGAAACGTGGTTTGCCCCTTTTCCTTTCTGCCGCCCTACTGTTAAGCGCTTGCTCGGACCCAGAAGGTGCGGTGGCCGGAGGCAGTTTGCTAGGTAGCGTGCTGGGCGCAGCAGTCGGCGAAGTGATCGGCGGCTCCAATGGTTCAGAAATCGGCTCAATTGTTGGTGGTATAGCAGGGGGCGCAATAGGCGCCTCTACGGTGCAGAGAAAACCATGCAGAGGTAGATATGCTTTCATAGGCGAAGGCGATGCCGGCAATCCTTACGACCGCTCACAAATAGGCCGCGCCGGCCATACCGAAGCTTCAGGGGCGGCGTATACCTATTCAGAGTGGACTGCCATAGAGGTGAGGAACGTGCAAATGGCCGATTCCGTTGCGGAAGCGACACTTACACCCAAGCAACCTTTGCCCTTGACGATGGACATATATAATAATGGGAGCGATACGCTACAGGACGTGCAACCCCTTCTTGCCTGCGACAACCCGCAAGTGCGCATTTCCCCTGCGGTTCATATCTCTTCGCTTGCTCCCGGTCAAGGCGTGCGCTATAAAGTAATACTCACAACAAAGCGCCCATTGCGGCAGCAGCGGGCCACCTTTTCTGTCTATTTTGGCCAAGGTGAGAAGCGCGTCAAAGCCCTTTCTTTCACACGTAGGTTTGATTAAGTATCAACGGCATTCAGATCCACGCTATACATAAAAGGGTATTAAGTTCCTGTATCATTTTAATGGCAAGTCTTCCAATTATAAGGAAGACTTGTCTTTTTGTTCCCATACTTGCCTTCAATATAAGCGTATTTATTTTAATTCTCAGCTTATCCGCCAAGATAAGCGGGATAGAAAAACGACAAAATGAGGTGTTAAGTAGAGGCGGGAGCCTAAGAAGTGGGCGGTCGCAAGCCCGATTAGACATTTACAGTGCCTTGAAAGTGATAAAATCAAGTATTTGTTTGTTCCCTTGATAATTTATATATAGATTTGCAAAGCAGCAAGTGACCTGTTGTCCTTAAGACCAAAATTTATCAAACCATTATAACTCATTAATTACATGAAAGCCAAAAGAAAATTTCTACTTATCTTGGCAGCCGGCCTCTTGAGCGGCGCGTCGAGCATTGTCAGTGCATCAACTTCTAAGAATGCTCTGCAGGCCGATGGAGAGAAACAACCTTGCCTCGTTGTTAAAATGCAGGCGGGTGGCGAAAGCGTATTTTTCTTGGAAGGGAGTCCTAAGTTGATGTACTTTGCCGATAGTTTAGCGGTCGTGTATGATAAGCAGCAGCTCAACTTCTCGCTGAAAGACCTTAAAGACTATCATTTTGAAGAGCGCGACGCAACGGGCATCGGTAAAGTTGTAGACCAAAACAAGCAACAAGGAGAAGCCAACTTCGCGCACAAGGTTTAGCCCTCTTCACGCAGTATCCTGCCGGCACGAAGATTACCGTCTTCACGAGCAATGGCCGCAAAGTGGCAAAGGTCATCACAGATAAGGAAGGACGTGCACAGCTAGATTTGCGTGACCAGCCGGCCGGCGTTTACGTCATCACTGCAGGGCAACGCTCCTTTAAGTGGCTGAAGAAATAAAAGTCAGACCGCACTGCTCAACCGCCTAAACCGTCGGGCAGCGCAACTGACTTTATACCCTTGTAAACTTTGAATTTATGAAAAAGAGACTTTTACTCAGTGCAACGATCGCGCTAGTCGCTGCAGTTAACGTTTGCGCACAAAATTGGAAGATGGTCGTAAAGCGTGCTGACGGCACGAAGGACACGATCGCCACAGAAAAGGTGCAGGACATTAAGTTCTTCAAATCCGGTGTCGGCACGGTAGATCCCAAAGATATCGGCCTCGAGTTTGTGAAAATACCGGCCGGCTCTTTCGTGATGGGAAGCCCCACAACCGAGCCACAGCGAGAAGCGGGCGAAATACAGCATAAGGTCACGCTGACGAAGGACTTTTATATGAGCAAATATCCCGTTACATTCGAGCAATTTGATAAATTCTGCGAAGCTACGGGCCGCCAAAAACCCGACGACTACGGCTGGGGGCGTGCCAATCGGCCGGTTATCGACGTAAGTTGGGAAGATGCCGTTGCCTTCTGCGAATGGGCCGGTTGCCGCTTGCCTACTGAATCCGAGTGGGAGTATGCTTGCCGCGCGGGCAGCACTACACCGTTTTATACCGGCGATAACTTGACGACGGATGATGCTAATTACGACGGCACTTATCCTTACAACAACCA
>JABZGO010000260.1 GCA_015259305.1 Alloprevotella tannerae
GTGTATGCGAATATATTCGTAGTTGATCGAGTCATAATGTTCTGCTATGTCATCTTCATTGTCGTCGAAATAAGCTTCTGCTAAGTAGTCTGTGATTTTTACGTTCTGCGGCAGACGCTGCAGCATCGTTTTCAACTGGTTAATGCGCTTGTTTCCGGATAGGGCGATCTTAGTCAGTCGGCCGGCTCTTTCCAAATCATCCGGTTGAGATTCGGATAGCAGAGAAATGGATTTCAGTAGCGCTTGTTCAAAGAGCGCTGTGTCAGCATCATTGCGCCAATAGGCCTCTGCCAAATCCAGCCAAGCTTTGCCGTCCTGCGGGTTGTTCTCAACGAGTAGCCTCAGGCTATCAAGGGAAACCTCAAAATCCATTTCGATTTCTTCAATGCTATCAACGACGACGCTATCCGAGTCGATTTCCATCGTCTCCGGCACATATTGCGCCAAGGTCGGGATACTCAAACTTGCAAAGAATAGCAAGAGTATCAGATGTTTAATTCTTTTCATAAAGAAAATTATTTGGTAAGTTGGCCTGAGTTCGACGAATTCAGCTTATTTTAATAAGTCCTCATATTCTGGATTCCCTTTCAGGCTGCTAAACCACGGGAGATCTCGGAGTCCTGCATACCAATAATCGCCCTCTTTGATGCCATTTCGAAGCACTTCTATGGCTTTTGCGGTCTCACCTTGAAGTGCGTAGAACCCTGCAATTTCAAAGAAGTATTCGTTGTTGGGATCATTTGCTAAGAATTTATCCATATCTTGGCGTGCTTGGGCGGCATCGCCCCAAAAATACTGTGCAATGATGTTAGCCACAGATATTGTTACATCAATTTTAAGCGCAAACGTTCGCCAATTGGCCTGCAAACTGAGCGAATCAGATCGAGTCGGAAGCGCTTTGTGCGGCTGATCAAGCAGCCATCCGTACCAGACTGCCATCATTTGACGCTTGTAAAAATCTTCTGATGCTTCGAAAGCTATTTGTAGATCAGCCAAAGCTTTCGAATTGAGTTGAGCGTTTTTCCCTTGACCTTGCAAGATGTAAGTCATAGCCCGCAATTCGTGAGTCATAGGGACTCCATACCAGTCAATCTTCTTGCCAATCTTGATACATTTATTTACGGCTTTAATTGCTGCCCCATAGTTTCCTTGTGCGCCGTAGAGCTTGCAGAGAAGGTCGTAGGGCTCTACCAAGCCTCTTTCGTCACCCTTTTGTTCTTGGATTAATTTGTTTACCAATTCAATAGATTTTCCCCATTGACGCATTCTATAGTAGCCATAGATTAACACGAACGCCAAATCCTCGTAGGGCCTTTGCTCGTAAGCTGCTTCTAAGTGGGGAAGGGCTTCCTTAGACCTATTGCAAAGCATCAAAAACATTCCTTCATAGTAGTGCCATTGAGGTTCCTGCGGTTTGGCCTTAATTTTTTGTAGAATATAATTTTCAATAGCTTGACCTGTGTTAGCACCTAGCTTTTTCCACTCTTTGAAGAAAAATAAGGGTATAGTAGCTTCATTCGCTAATTCTTCAGCTAATATTACGGTGAAAGCCGAATCTACAAGCGCTTGTGTAAAATCTATCGGCATCAATCCCGCCTTAATGCGCGCTTCGTTTTCAGAGGCATAGATCGAATTTCCGTATGCTGCTAATTTCATATAGGAATCCGCCAGAAGAAATACAGTCCCGTAGTTGCCATCGGAAATGTCATAGGCTAATTTGATTCGTTTCCAAGCGCGATAGTTGCGCATTCCTCTACTTATTTTTATTGAATCTTCCACGCTTGTTACCCGTTCAGCGGCGTCAGTTAGCGCTTCTACATAATCTTCAGCGTGGTGTGTGCGAATATATTCGTAGTTGATCGAGTCATAGTATTCAGCCATATCGTAGTCATTTTCCTCGTAGTAAGCCTGGGCTAAGCCGTTTTTGATTATTACATTTTGCGGCAGACGCTGCAGCATCGTTTTCAATAGCTCTATGCGTTTGTTTCCGGAAAAGCTAGACTTAACCAGCCGAGAGGCTCTTTCCATGTCATCTGAGTTGGCGGCCGGTAGGAGAGAAACGCATTTCTGCAGCGCCTGTTCAAAGAGCGTTGTGTCAGCATCCTGGTACCAATAGGCCTCTGCCAAGTTTAGCCAAGCTTTTCCGTCCTGCGGGTTTTGCTCAACGAGTAGCCGCAGGCTATCAAGAGAAACCTTAAATCCTTCAATGCTATCTACGACGACAGAATCTGAGTCGAGTTCCATAGCTTCCGGCACATATTGCGCCAAGGTGGGGATACTTAAACTTGCAAAGGATAGCAAGAGTAGCAGGTGTTTAATTCTTTTCATAAAGAATACTATTTAGTAAGTTATATAAGTCAAAGATTGGGTTTCGTGCAAATGTAAGCATTTAAAGACTTTTCATAAGTATTTCCTAACTAAAAATTATATCTCCCTTTGTTAACCGGTGAGTTGCCTGTCTGCTGCGCTGCCATTGCCTTATTCGCTTCATTCGCACGCCCATCCGACTGATTGCCTTCCGGCTTTGCTTCGTCTGCTTTTTAGCTGTAAGGCCACTGATAAGCCAAAGGTATATTCGCTACACATTCGTGACGCTTTTATCGTTGGGAGTGAAACGTAAGTCTC
>JABZGO010000261.1 GCA_015259305.1 Alloprevotella tannerae
GCACCGCACCGATCAAGATCGAGCCGGACGAAGAACGCCTCGGTATCAATATTTGCGATAAGCCGTTGACGTCAGAAGACGATTTCAGCGACATCAAACGCGACCAAATCACTAGCGGAAAGGTAAGTTATGATCCCGAAACGCGTACTTTGACGCTGGAAGAGGCGGTGATTCAGATGACAGGCCCGCTGGAGAATGCCATAGACTTTGACGAGACTTCAGAACCCTATACTTTGGTACTCAAAGGTACGAACAACGAGGTTTCATCCGGGCGCAGTGCGGCCCTAAGTTCGGGCTCACCGCTTACGATCAAAGGCGAGGGGGCAGCTGTATTTACCGGCGAGGAAAATTGCGGTATCTACATTTATAATTGTAGTACGCTGACTTTCAGAGATAGATGCACCGTAACGTCAAATGGGAAGTGGGCCGTCAGCGGCAACTCCTACAACTTGCAAGAAACCTTGCTGATCGACAATGCTACGCTCAAAGCGAAGAGTACGTCGAACGATGGCGGCGGCGTGATTGGCTTTAAGGAGATTACGCTCAAAGATTGTGAGATCTTAAAGCCTACCGGTGCGAAAATAGCTAAACTGACCGATGACGAAGGTTTGACCTACATGGGCATTGCATTGGACGGAAAAGCCGTAAAGGGCGAGGTTGTGATTGCGCCGCGCAGTGTTGGCGTCGCTCAAGTGGAAACTTCGCCGCGCGCAACGACAACTATTTACACGCTAAGCGGCTTGAAAGTCAACGAAAGTTTGGACCGCTTGCCTAAAGGGCTGTATATCGTCAACGGTCAAAAGGTTGTCAAATACTAAAAATCGATTTTAATCATTTTATCCCGGCAGAAATCCTCTCCTTCTGTCGGGATTACTTTTGCGTATTTGCGAATGCGGGCGCCGAAAATCAGTTGCCGACGCTGCTCGTTTTGTTGCTGTAGAGGTAAAATGGCACCTAAAGCGCTCAATATAGGAAAAAAGTAAATATAGGTTGCGTTTTTTTTGCGAAATATACGGTTGTTGAGAGTAAATTACTATATTTGCGCATCGTTAATCCTAATATGAAGACTGTATAACCTATGAAAATCCGCCTTATATCCCTTTTGCTGATTTTTTCGGCCTACTTTAGTGGCGCCTTTGCCGATATTGTCGTCGGCAGAGTCGTAGATGCGCAAACGAAAGCCCCACTTCCTGATGCGCAGATCGAAGTTCAACAATACTTTATGGGAGCTTTAATCTCCTCTTCCTACACTACGGACAGCCTGGGCGTATTTGAGCTGCAGGCATTCTCACGTCAGTGCGTGCTGAGCGTAGAATATTTGGGCTATTATAGAGTTAGGCGCAACTTTCTCGCAAGCGAGGGCGAGGATACCATACGCTTGGGCGACATAGCCTTGAAGCCATCGGATGCATATTTGAAGATGGCGACCGTAACCGGGAAAATGCGCCGCTTTGTCGTGCACGGAGATACCGTACTCTTTAACCCGCGCGCTTTTAAACTGGACGAAGGCGCACGACTTGAAGAGCTGCTGAAACAACTTCCGGGTGTGACGTCCAAAGATGGTAAACTTTATTGGATGAACAAGCCATTGCGCATCGTGATGAATGGGAGCGAAATTTTCTCCAATGGAGAGGCGTTGATGGGGCGCTTGCCTGTGGAAGCCGTAGATCAGATTAAATCTTACAACAAGCAGTCTGAGTTTGCCCGACACACGGGCCGCGACGACGGGAAAGAGGATCGGGTCCTCGATATTACGATTAAGAAAGGCTGGCTCGATAAATGGTACGGCACGCTCGGGGCTTCGTGGCAGACGCTCAAACGCTACGCGCTCAATGTCGATGCAATGCGGCTCAGTAATCAAAATCCCTTGTTAGCGTATGCCAATATTAATGATATAAATTCTTATTGTTCGCGCAAAGATTTCGATGATAGTTACAACCACGACATAGATAATTTCGGCCGCGAAAAGGCCGCCGCTTTCGGCTACAAACATAGTTGGCAACAAGCCCATAAACCGGAAGGACAAGTTGATAACTTTTTTGCAGTAACCGGCAATTTAGGCCGCGAACATGGCTATGGGACGGACTATTCGACGCAAGAAAATTTCCTCAGCTCCGGTGCGCATTCGTTTGGAGCGGGAGAGGAATCGCGCTATAAGCGAATGCTGCGGCCGCAACTTAATTTTTCGCTCTTTGCAAACATAGATTCGCTCACGACACTCAATATGACTGCCGATGTAGACTTTAATCGCACGCAGTCGAGTCGCATTAACCGCAACATTACCACAGATATCGACCCCTACGGCTTTAGTCGGCAGCCGATAGATCGGATTTTTGACGCTTTGCCTGGAGATACGCTGCTTCGCCACACGATTGCCACGCAGCGGGCCGCTACTTCCGGCCTTTCCGAAGCGTTTACAACCAACGTTTTCGCTTATTTGAATCACGTCTTCCC
>JABZGO010000262.1 GCA_015259305.1 Alloprevotella tannerae
AATCAGTGTAGGACGAGTTGTTTCCTCGTTAGCAGCTTTTAGTGCTTTTCTTATTTGATCCGGATCATTACCATCGATTTCCAAGACATTCCAGTTCCAAGCCTTATACTTTAGGGCTGTATCTTCACTTGTTACATCTGCTGTAGGGGTAGAAAGTTGGATATCGTTAGCATCGTAGAACATAATGAGATTATCCAAGCCCAAGTGTCCGGCCATACGACCTGCACCTTGCGAAACCTCTTCCTGAATGCCACCATCAGAGATGTAAGCATAAATTTTTTCGCGTTTAAAGCCCGGATTACCCGTTCTTGCATACAGCGCTTTAGCGGCAATAGCAGCTCCGACAGCATAAACATGGCCTTGCCCTAAAGGGCCGCTGGTATTTTCTATACCGCGCTCTACGTTACGTTCAGGGTGTCCCGGTGTAACGGAGTCCCATTGACGGAATTGTTTGAGGTCTTCCATCGTAAAACGCTCACAAAGCATAAGAATGCTGTAAAGCATCGGCGACATATGGCCCGGATCTAAGAAGAAGCGGTCGCGACATTCCCAAGTCGGATCTTTGGGATCAAACGTTAGAAACTCCGAATAGAGCACGTTGATAAAGTCTGCTCCGCCCATAGCGCCACCAGGGTGTCCCGATTTTGCCTTTTCGACCATAGAAGCAACAAGCACACGGATGTTATCCGCGGCACGATTCATAAGTTTTGATGAATGTTCCATCATAGCATTAAAACAAAGTGTAAAGTTGTATGCAGCAAAAATACAGATAAAAAGCGAGTGGGGCGAATGACAGACAAAGAAAAACCCTATCATTCATCTTTTTTTGTCAGCATTATTCTTTTAATCCATTAAATTCCGGATCATCCGGCCCGTAGATCTTTGTCCCCTTTGTAAATCGATTGCTTTTTCGAGGTCTGTTACCAGATACAGCATAATCAGAATAACCAGCCATCGTCCCCGCACCGGGATTTCCACCATAAGCTCTCCAGCGTGAGAGTATAGCATCGACATAGCCGTAAGTCTCACTACCGATCATATAACCATATGAGACAACGGGGTCACGATAATAAAGAGGCTGCGTCAAATTCCTAACATAGAAACTGACGTCGTCCCAGAGATGAGGATTTTTGCCATACTTTCGAGCCAAGGCTTGTGCATCTTGAATATGTCCGACCCCTCCATTATAAGCCGCTAGTACAAACTTGATACGCTCTCCGCTATCTCTAATACCGCTAAATTTCCCTGATAATTCGCGAATGTAGCGTGCGGCAGCAGCAACATTTTCTTTTGGATCATTGACATTGGAAACACCTAAATGTACTGCTGTCCTTGGCATAATCTGCATCAATCCCTTAGCACCGGCATATGATGTTGCGTTAGGGTCGAAACCTGATTCTTGATAACACTGTGCGGCAATGAGCCGCCAGTCCCAACCTGTAACAGCCGAAGCAGCCCTAAACTCAAGATCATAAACGGAGATGATACCCTTTTCTCTAGAAAGGTAGGGCGCCCGCATCTTTCTTATAACGGTATGGCGTGTTTCAAAGCGCTTAGTTTCTTCCTTTTGAATTTTAAGAGCTACACCTGCACTATACCAATCGTTGAGTGCCTGCGCTAAATCCTCGCTCGATTTATTTACAGCCCAAGATGTAGATACCTTTTCTTCTTGTGCTCCGGCTGAAGTGAGTTGTTGACTCTGAATAAAACTTTTATTTAACTGATAAACAGCAATATCTATATATTTATTCTTTAATAATTGAACCAACTGTTGTTCATTTTTAGCGAGTTCAACTCGCAATCGGACGCCTTGAGATTGTGCAAAATTCTGTGCCAAAGCGTATTGCATACCCAATCCCTGCCCATTATAATCAAAATAAGTCGTAGGTCCGGAAATCGTTCCTATAATTAACTCGCCTGCGTCTAAGATTTGATTAAGATCATAATGGGCATTCTTATCTTTGGCGTTGGAAATATGTGTAAAAAGAGAATTTCCCTTCTTTTGTTTATTCGTATTGCAGCCAACCAATACCGATAATATGATAAGGAGATAAAGAAATCTTTGTCGCATATTGGTGCGAAATTACTATTTAAATCCTTTCTTGGCAAGACTTCACGGGTGATTTCCCTAACCTGCTGTTTATATTAGGCAAGGAGTTGACCTATTGAAGCGTCTCATTTGTGTTCACATAACATCGCCTAATATGTCGCTATCTATAAATTTAATGAGAGAGATATCTTCTCCTTTTCTTATTATTGTCGACTGACTATTTTTTAGTTGAAATGAAATTCATTACAACAAAGTTTGTTACCAAATTGTTACCTCAAGAATTTCACTTAATAAATATACAACGATGCTAGTATACCTCTTATTTATAAAAACATAAAAGCAGCCTTGGGTATTTACTGTTGTGAAAGTACAATTGTACCCTTGTATCGGTACAAACGTCCT
>JABZGO010000263.1 GCA_015259305.1 Alloprevotella tannerae
GAATAGCTGCGCGGCCGAAGCCTTTGTTGGCTGCGTCGGTCCAGTTAGGTATGCGGATAGCCGTACGCACCCAGAGCGAATTATCCATGTCTGTACCGCTGCCGGTCGTTACGATGGGCGAAGCGTTGATCGGATCAGAGAGCGCTTCGATCTCGAAAGTAACGCCAACGAATACGCCTTCAGCCGGCACTTCAAAGGGTTGCGTAAGAGCGATGTCGTTTGCCATACCCAGATGTTTTTGATCTTGATCACCGGCTTGCAGTTTAGTCAGATCGCAAGTGACAGACACGTTAGCCTGCTTTGTATTGGCAGGCGGTTGTCCTGCTGCGTTAGGCTTTGCGAGCCATACGCGGACTTCGGAAACGTCCTTGAGCGAGCGGAGGAAGAAGCGGATAGCTTGAATCTTCTTGCCGGCCATAAAAGGGTCGTTGCCTTTGATGAAGATTGCTTGCTCTACCGTTTCGGCAACCTGCGTTCCGATAGCATCACGCTGCATGCCATCGGCGTAATAACCCCACCATACTTGGTTGGCGCCGGGTTTGATTGTGCCTTTTGTTGTTGGTGTGAGAACCTTTACAAAAGGAGCGTCCACAGTTGGCTGTAACCATTGCGCTTGAATGCCGCAGAAGCAACTCAGCACAAGAGCCAGTGCGAGTAAAGTCCTTTTCATTTTTAGACAATTTAGATTAGAATCAGTTCGAATAACATATTTGCCTCGCAAAAATAGGGTGTAATTTTGATTCCGCAATACTTTTTTGACGTTAAAAAAGCATTGCGCCGAGCTTTTAACGTTTTAGGCCTTTATCGCTGCGGTCTGTTGCAGCCGATAATCGTCGCTGCCGCCGCCGCGCAGCAAAAGCGCGGCGGCGGTGTGTAAAAAAACGAGGCGGCAACTTCGAGAAGCGTTGCGAGAGCGCTTACGAAATTGCCGCCATTCTCTGAATATTGAAAAGAGTGTCGTGCGAATTTTATTTGTTGTCCTCCGTTTCCGGCGCTTTGTCAATCAAGTCCATAAACTGATCCAACTTCGGCGTGATGATGATCTGCGTGCGGCGGTTGCGCTGCTTGCCCACTTCCGTATCGTTCGTCGTTACGGGGTTATATTCTCCACGTCCGGCCGCCGTTAAGCGTGCGGGGTTTACGCCATAGTCGTTTTGCAGGGCCTGCACAACGCTCGAAGCGCGCAGACACGACAAGTCCCAGTTGTTGCGAATGTTTGTACGCGTAATGGGCACAGGGTCTGTGTTGCCTTCAACCAAAACATCGTAGTCGCGATAGTCTTTTATGATCTTCGCGATCTTGCTCAGCGTCTCTTTGGCGCGACTATTGATCTCGTAGCTGCCTGATTTGTAGAGCATATTATCGGCCAGCGAAATGTAGACCACGCCTTTGAGTACCTTAACATCGACTTCCCTTAACTCGTCGTTGCTGAGTGAGCGCGTCAAGTTGTTTGTGAGTACCATATTCAAAGAGTCCGACTTCGATTTGGCCTCTACCAATTGCTTAATAAATCTATTCGACGCGTTGATCTCATCTACCAGTTTGGAGATATTGACGCTTCCCTGCGAGTTCTGCTGCAGCGATTTGTCGAGTGAGCCTTGTAGGCGTTGATAATCTTTCCTGAGATCGTCTACTCGGCGTTGCTCATCTGAGAGTCGATTGCGTAGATTATTTGAATTTGCGTTGCATTCGGCCAATTGGATACGACCCTCCTCGTTGGCTTGGCGTAACGCCGCATTCTCGTTTCGTAGTGTTTCCAGTTGTTTTTTGCTTGCACAACCCGTTGTCAGGAGCGCTCCACAAAGGAGCAGTGCAAAAAGAGATCCTTTGTTCATATCGTTATCATTGGTTTTTTATTGGTTCTTATGAGGTATAACGTCTAAAGTAGGGCGAAAGTTACGCAAAAGGGCCGATTTTTCTCTCTTTTTTGAAATGTTTAAGGCTTCCACGCGTCGATATTTCTTCTCAAACCCTCATACTTAGCTCTTTTAACGGCCGATCCTTTGAAAAGGCGGCGGTAAGTTTCTACGTCCAGCGCCTGCCAATCTTCGGTCTTCATTCGGAGCAATTCCGCTGAAGGTGCAAAGGCGGCTTCCTGCGTCGGGCGGGCAAAACGGTTCCACGGGCAAACTTCCGCACAACGATCGCAGCCGTAGAAGCAGGTGCCCATCTGCTCGCCCGCCCCTTCGGGTAGTGGTCCGCGATGTTCGATGGTCAGATAAGAAAGACACTTGCGCGCGTCCATACTACCGTCTCCGCAGAGTGCGCCGGCGGGACAGGCGTCGACGCAGGCCCGGCAATTGCCGCAAAGGTTGCGCTTCGGGCTATCATAAGCGTCGGCCGGATACACCAAGATCAGTTCGCCGAGAAAGAAGTACGACCCCGCACGCGGTATGATCAGTTGGCCGTTGCGACCGGTCCACCCCAAGCCCGCTTTGACGGCCCAATAA
>JABZGO010000264.1 GCA_015259305.1 Alloprevotella tannerae
TTCATAAAGCATTCCACCATGATACAATCAATGACCGGCTACGGCAAAGCTGAGGCCCATTGTAACGGAAAAAAGATACACATAGAAATAAAATCGCTCAATTCAAAAGCGCTCGATTTGAGCGCACGCATAGCCCCACTCTATCGCGAGAAAGAAATAGAAATACGCAAATACCTTGTGCAAGCCTTGGAGCGAGGAAAAGTCGATTTCTCGATCTGGGTGGAAAAAGATGCTGATCGGCAATCGGCAGCTATCAATCCGTTTGTAGTCAGCAACTACAAGCAACAGATTGAAGCTATCAGCAAAGATTTGGCAATCAATACGCCTACGACCAACTGGTGGGACATTATCGTTCGACTACCTGAATTAACTACGCCGGTAGAGCAAGAAGAATTGTCTGAAGAAGAGTGGAATGAAGTCTTCCTAGCCATACAGCAGGCTGCACAAGCACTCGTTGAATTTCGCAAACAAGAGGGTCAAGCACTCTACAAGATGTTTACGCTCAAGATCAACAACATTGAGCAACTCTTGACTTCGATTGTACCTTTTGAGAAGGAGCGTACGGAGAAAATCCGTCAACGTCTGGAAGAACGCTTGTGCGAATTAAAAGGCGTAGATTATGATAAGAACCGATTAGAACAAGAACTTATTTACTACATAGAGAAGCTGGACATCAGCGAGGAGAAGCAACGGCTGACCAACCACCTAAAATACTTCCGCGAAACGCTGGACGGCGGTTGCGGACAAGGCAAAAAGCTGGGCTTTATCGCGCAGGAAATGGGCCGAGAAATCAACACGACGGGCTCTAAGAGCAACTTGGCAGAAATGCAGAACATCGTCGTGAAGATGAAAGACGAATTAGAACAAATCAAAGAGCAGGTACTCAACGTTCTATAAGCATTATGGCAAAGATAATCGTTTTTTCAGCGCCTTCGGGAAGTGGTAAATCCACGATCATCAACTATTTGATGGATCAACAGCTGAATCTGCATTTTTCAATCAGCGCTACATCGCGCCCACCTCGCGGAAAAGAGCAACACGGAGTGGAATATTACTTCCTGACGGCTGAGGATTTTCGACAACGCATTGCCAACGACGAGTTTTTAGAATTTTGTGAAGTCTATGATGGGCGCTATTATGGGACACTAAAAGCTGAAGTGGACCGGCTGCTGGCCAAAGGCGAAAACGTCATCTGCGATGTCGACGTCGTCGGAGCGCAAAACATCAAGCGCATCTACGGCGACCAAGCGCTGACGGTATTTATCAAAGTGCCCTCGTTAGAGGTTTTGCGCCACCGCCTAACGGCGCGTGGAACGGATGCACCGGAGGTAATCGAGGAGCGCATACGCCGGGCCGACTACGAACTGAGCGAAGCCGACAAATTCGATGCTACCTTAATCAACGACAATTTAGAGACAGTCTTAAAGTCGGCCAAGGCGCTCGTTAGTCAGTTTTTGGATGCATGAAGCGCATAGGTATCTTCGGCGGCTCCTTTAATCCGATCCACAAAGGGCACATCCATATCGGGTTAAAGGCGATAGCAGATAAAGAAGTTGACGAAATACACTACCTCGTATCGCCACAAAATCCGCTGAAGTGCGATCAGCAACTCTTAGATGAACATTTGCGCTTCCGCTTAACCATAAAAGCACTGGCCGATTATCCGCTGCTCAAAGCTTCCGACTTTGAATTTCACCTACCGCGCCCATCTTTCACGTGGAAAACGATGGATGCGCTAAGGCAACACTACCCTGCCGATCAGTTGGTCTTACTCATCGGCGCTGACAACTGGTTGCTGTTTGATCAATGGGCAAATCACGACCAATTGTTAGCTAACTATCAATTTTTAATCTATCCGCGCGATGGCTATGAGGTGGCGGCAGCCGACTTACCCGCAAACGTCCGCTTACTCGATGCGCCAATTTATCCTTATAGTTCTACGATCATTCGGCAAGCCGTACAAACCGGCGGCGACATCGCAGAAATGGTACCGGATGCTATTAAGGACGATGTCAAAAGACTATATAGTGTGTAAACAATACGCCATTTCTAAGCGACCTGCGCTTTCCTCACTTACAACAAAATATCATCCGGACCGCACAATAAGGCAACAAGCAACACAATACGCTTGTTGCCTCATTATTTTATTGCTCAGAGTTCGCATAACTTGCCTACTCATTAATATATAATGATCCAAGGCAATTTTGTATAGATAAATTGCCGGTTTGCTCCCGCCATACCATCATTTGCTCACAGCAAACGAGCGTTTGCTGCCGGCAAACTACTGTTTGCTGCCGCCAAATAATGAAAGCCCCGCGTTAACAAACACAAAAAGAGGAAAGATATCGACAAAATGGCTCACTTTTTGAGACCTTTGCACAGCGATTGGTGTGTATTTTATTTGTTAATTCATTGTATAATAGGAAGTTATTTCGTATATTTGA
>JABZGO010000265.1 GCA_015259305.1 Alloprevotella tannerae
TTCGGTCCAAACAGGTTTGCAATGTCTTCGTTCGTGTAGTCTGTGTCTTCTTCTACGTCATGCAAAAGAGCCGCACAAATAGAGGTCGAACCTAAGCCGATCTCTTCACAAGCTATTTGAGCTACGGCAATGGGGTGGAGGATGTATGGTTCCCCTGAAAGTCTGCGTACGCCTTTGTGAGCTTGCTTTGCAAAGTTGAACGCTTTAGTTATGATCTCCACTTTTTTTCTGTGGGTCGTAGCTAAATAGGTGCCCAACAAATGTTGGAAGGCGGCTTGTATAAGCTCCTCGTCTTTTTGTTCTTGAGGCGTTAGTGTAGGTTGTCGATCTTCCATAATTTATGCTCCTTTGAAATTAGAGTTGATTACATTGTCAACGACGTTTCTTCCCCTTCTTATTGCTCTTGCTGTTGTGCTTTGAAGGTTTTGACTCATTTTTTTTAGAAGATTTCTTCTTAGAGTTTTTAGCATGTTTCTGTGAAGAAGACTTCTTTTTATCTCGTTTTGAGTTGGGGTCCTTATGTCTTACTTTTTCTCTTTGCCTTTCTTTTTTACTGAGGTGTCGGCTATTATTTTTGCTTTTGCTAGATCTCGTGTACGTACTACTATATCGCTGTCTTTCTACAGGTATTTCCGTTTCGTCGACTTCTACTTCATAGCGCTTCTTTTGATAAATTTCGGTCTTATAGTTGTAAATGGAATCGCCTAAATCTAAAAAGCGATTTAATTCTTTTTGTGGCAGACATAACGAACTTGGCTTCGAGTAGCCTGGAATAATGTCTGTTTTATATTGAGGGTTTAATGTGCGGATAAGATCTGCGTCAATATTACATAACTCTACGATCTGCTGTATGTTTAAGTCCTTTGTGATCATTACCGTATCCGTTACTATGGGATACTCTGACTCTGTCTTCATTGGGCAGATATTATGGTCGCAGTAATAATTCATAATGTAGTTAGCCGCAATAAAGGCTGGTACATAGCCACGAGTCTCTTTAGGAAGATAGGGATATATTTTCCAATAATCGCGTTCTCCTTTGCTGCGATGGATTGCTTTGTTGATCTGGCCAGGGCCACAGTTATAGGCTGCAATTACTAAATTCCAATCTTTGTATATCTTATACAGGTCTCTTAAATACCTTGCCGCCGCCCAAGTTGACTTGTATGGATCACAACGCTCGTCAATCAAGCTGTTTACTTCCAAGTCATAGCGTTTAGCTGTTGGAAGCATAAATTGCCATAAGCCTGTTGCCCCAACTCGACTTTTTGCGGTAGGGTTGAGAGCAGATTCTATGACCGGAAGATATTTTAGTTCTAAAGGAAGGTTATAATGGTCTAATGCTTCTTCAAAGAGAGGCATATAAAAATTGCCGGCTCCCAACATAATAGAAACAGAACGCCGCAACCTATTACTATATTGGTCAATAAATTTTTGCACGATTTGATTGTAGGGCATTTCCATTACAGTCAAGAGGCGCCGTAACCGATCTCGATAAACGTCAACTGCATATGTTGGATTAAAATTTGGATTTTCGCACGTTGTATCTGGATAAAGGTAATTCTTATTTTGCCATTGGCGCAACAAGGAATCCTCTGCGAAAGTCATGCCTTCGGGAAGGTCAAACTCCTCATCTGAGTTAGTGATAGAATCGTGGACTGTTATTATATCTTGTGCGGATGTTTGTGTACAAAAAAGTAGATTTCCTACTATACAAGCAGTGATGGCTAGAGTCTTTATATTCATATTGATGATGGTGATTCTTAAAAAGACAAACTACAACCTACTCCAAATGTAGATTGTGTTCGAAAGTTTTGCGTGTTACTGATAACTGCGGGAACTATGTGTAAGCTCAAATCTTTTGAAATGTCAAAGACAGATAATTGAGCATCAACGTAAGCATCCACAACCGAAAGAAGATATACGCCAATAAAGCTGAATATGCTTAAGTCTCGATAGCGGCGATAAAAGTCTTTCTTATTTTTGAAAATCTTCTTAAATTGATCTTCCTTGCCAGTTATATCATAGTTGGGCGGAAGTAAATCTAAGTAGCTTTTCGTATTAGGATCGTTGTCCATTATATCAAGATAGGCCTGTGAATAATCTTTATACATTTGCTGATTCCAAAGAAACGCATAAGTGCAACCCAATAAGCCTCCATATAAAATGGGCAATTTCCAATATTTCCTATTATAAATCTGGCCGGCACCAGGGCAAACCAAAGCAAGCCAAAGTGCCCGCTGAGGATTGGGGGTAAACTTTTTCTTCTTTAAGTTTTTGATGTACTTTTGGTCTTGTGCGCCGATCGAATCCCCTAGTTCTTTAAGTAGCGAATCTTTCTGAAATGCACTTTTGCGTTCGTTAGATGGTTGAGAAGGTTCAATAACTTTTTCCGGCATCGTTCGTATAGAGTCTGATGTTTGCGCTTTAAGTGAAAAGC
>JABZGO010000266.1:0-293 GCA_015259305.1 Alloprevotella tannerae
CTTCAAGATGATGTTGAGCGCTGCATTCTCACTGAAAGAGACATCTTTGAGCGCCTTGACGGGCTGATGATTCTCCATCACTTGCACCTTACTCACCTTGTCGGCCGATAGGTTCTCGCTGACCATAGCGTATTTGCCGCCCATCATATCCATACCTTCGACGTAAAACTTATTGATCGGCTTGCCTTGATAGGAGATGCCGCCATCCTCGCTCACTTTCAAGCCGGGCATTTTCTTGAGTACGTCGGCGATAGAGCGATCTTGGGCGTTTTTGAATCGACTGACGAGATAAT
>JABZGO010000266.1:303-2426 GCA_015259305.1 Alloprevotella tannerae
CTGCCGAATGGCCTGCGCCCTGACTTGTACTTCCCGCAAAGCTTGCTCGCGTGCACCTAAAACTACGGTTTGTCCGTTTTTGAACGCCTGTAAATCCAATGTATCGGCGGCATAACCCATTCTGCTGAAGCGAAGCAGCGCTCCACGCTTCCCCTCGGGCACTTCCAGCGAAAAGCGCCCATCCGCCGCGCTCATCGCAAAGGAGAGAATCTGTCGGGAGGAGTCTAAAAGTGAGACGGAAACGCCTTTCAGTTGATGATTACTGCCATCTGTCACAATGCCGTGCAACGTCTGTGCGGAAAGTGTCGAAGCAAGGGTCGTCAGCAAAAGCATAAGAAGGAAACGAAAGACTGACTTTCGTAGCAATTTGAGAGGCGTGTTTGGTTGATTCATAGCTGTACGCAATTTTAGGCACCACAAACTTAAGCAGAGATTCAGTGCTGACAAAGTGTTTTGGCAAAAAAATCGCTATTTTTATTTTTTTCTTTTCTTTTCTTTTGGCATATCAAATTGTTTACCTAAGTTTGCAGAAGAATGGAATAGTCCATTTGTAATTTAAAAATCAACCTAAAATGAAAAAGGTTTTAGTTTTAGCATGTTTAATGCTGAGTTCGGTAGCGTTTATTCCCTCAAACGTTTGCGCAAGTAATTCCGGAAATGGGGGACCTTTAGATTGTGTCCTTATTCCTGAACACTTCAAGGCTGTACAAGTGGTTGGGTGGCAGAAAAATCCACGATCAGGTCATGAGTATAAAATTTATGAGGCGATAACACGAAGCGGAAAAATCATCAAATATGCAGTTGATGAAATGGGACGAGTTTTTTACGATCTCAACAATCTGCCTTAATTGGGCGTAATAAATTCTCCAACAAACGCCTTACATTATGTTCCTAAAAATGTAGGGCGTTTGCACACCTAAAACGAAAGGGAACAACACTAAAAAGAACACTATAAACATGAAACGCCTCCTTTATTTCATCCTCACGGCATTGTTCGTACAGAATCTTTGGGCGCAGGAATCTACAGTCAAGACTTTGCGCATCGTTTATAATACGAAGTATACCGACCCTATTGCTATTCATGAATCAAAAGACGTACAGTATCTTGACATTCAAGACGGACACTCTGCTTTTTATAGTTCTCTCCGTCAGCGCAGCAAAGAAATAGAAGATAGTCTCAATCATCGCGGCAGCATATCTATGATGGAATTCCATAGACTGACCAAGCCATATAGTCATGGGCAATGGTATCTCATCTATAAAGGCCTCCCTGCTGAAGGAAAGTTGACATATATTGATACAAGTATGGACGGCTTCAAATATGAAGAGCCAATAAGCAAAATGAAATGGAAGATGTTGGGGAAAGATTCGGTCATCGCCGGCTATCCCTGCCAACTGGCGGAGACCAACTTTCGCGGAAGGACGTGGAAAGCTTGGTTTACCTTAGACATCCCTATACCTAACGGGCCGTGGAAACTGGGCGGTTTGCCCGGACTCATACTCAAAGCGACGGACCATACGGGCTTGTATGATTTTGACTGCGCCGGCATTCAAAATATAACGGCTCAACCTATTGCCGTCCCAAAGAAAAACTATGAGACAATGAAGCCCAAGGAATATTTCTACTTGCTAAGAATGAGCCACGAGCACATCAACGAATATTTTCAACGACAAGGGTATACATCCGGCGAGACAACGGCGCCGACACAGCAACTTAAAGCCGAAAAACTGCCGGAAAAGGCGGAATATATCGAGATTTATTGAGCACAAAAAGACCCTCAACGAAAAATTATGCAAAGGACTTGCCGACTATTGCGGTGAGTCTTTTTGCTTTTCTACTTCTTTCCTTGCAATTTTAGCTTCGATAAGGAGGCGAAGAAACCGACCGAAAAAAGATACAAAGCGCAGACTTGAGAGAAAGTGCTAATGCTGGCCACTTTACACGGTATCTATGGGGAAAAGATGCAGACCACGGCCTAATCCAATAGGCCTCCGCACGTCGATAAAGGCAAGGCGGCGCAATGGGATGCTTTATCGTTGACGCCGTGTAGTGTACTGAATAAGTTGACACCTTCCCAATCAAAAAAGGAGTAAAAATTTATGTCTCAGTACAATGAATCAGA
>JABZGO010000267.1 GCA_015259305.1 Alloprevotella tannerae
TTCACGAGAGGATGAGATTTCTTTGGGCGTCTCGAACGTTCCGCGAGGTTCTGTGCTGGTGACCGCTGGCGGACAGACCTTGGTTGAAGGTGCAGATTATACAGTTGATTATAATAGTGGCATCGTGCGGATCTTGAACAAGAGTTTGCTTTCAGCCGGTACATCTATCAATGTTAGTTTGGAGAGTAATACCGATTATGGTATGCAAAGAAAGACTTTGCTCGGGCTCAATTGGCAGTATGATTTCTCCAAGAATTTTATGATTGGCGGTACGGTGATGCACTTGGGCGAGAAACCATTAACAACGAAGGTGGCCTTTGGTAGTGAAGCGATCAATAATACGATTTGGGGACTCAATTTGGCTTTTAAAAAACAGAGTCAACGCTTGACGGATTGGATAGATAAACTACCATTTGTGAATGCTACGCAACCGTCTTCAATTAATTTTACAGCCGAGTTTGCCCAATTGATTGCCGGTAAAGTGCAAGGTGCTCAAGGAAATGCATCTTACTTGGATGATTTTGAAAATGCAACTTCAAATATAGATATTTCCAATCCGAAGGAGTGGAGCATTTCTTCTACGCCTTCAATGTTCGCTGAGTCGTCTCTCTCTAATGATGTGAGATATGGCTATAATCGCGCCTTACTCGCTTGGTATTATATTGATCCTTTGTTTACAAGGCGTAGCTCTTCTCTGACTCCCGGCTATATCAAGACAGATCTTGATCAACTTTCGGATCCTGATGTGCGCGAAGTACCTAAGAGTGAGCTTTTCCCGAATAAACAGACGAACTACAAGGAAAGCACAATCATGAATGTGCTCAATCTTGCGTTTTATCCGAATGAGCGCGGTCCTTACAATCTAGATCCCGATCTAAACGCGGCAGGTCATTTGAACAACCCGCGAAAACGCTGGGGCGGAATGATGCGTAAACTGGATGTTTCTGACTTTGAGAACTCTAACGTAGAATATATTGAGTTCTGGATGATGGATCCTTTCATCAAGGCGCGTAAAGAAGGACGTACTTTTACCGGTGAACTTTACTTCAATCTCGGAGAGATTTCGGAAGATATCTTGAAAGATGGGAAGAAATTTTATGAAAGTGGTATGCCGATTGACGGGGCTTCTACCCTTGTAGAGCAAACTACGTGGGGTAAAGTGCCGACGCAAAGTAGCGTAACTTATGCTTTTAATACGACTTCCGGCGCTAGATCAAAACAAGATATAGGTTTAAATGGACTAACTTCTGAGGAGGAAAAAACATATCCAGCCTATCAAAACTACTTGCAGACAATTCGTGGCATTGTGTCAGCTGCAGTTTATGATTCGATAGCCGCTAATCCCTCTGGAGACAGGTATCATTATTTCCGCGGTTCTGATTATGACCGCGCTAAAAAGAATATACTTGAACGCTATAAGTATATCAATAATCCTAATGGTAACTCTTCTGATACGGAAAGTTCGCAGGAAAATTACGCAACGGCTTACAAAACGACGCCGGATGTTGAAGATATCAATCAAGATTACACCTTAAATGAGTATGAGAAGTATTATCAATATCGTGTTGCAATAGATCCTAATAAAATGCGCATTGGCGAGAACTATATCGTCGATCAGCGGATGGCATACCCAAAGACTCGTAATAATAAGAGAGAGCCTGTCAATTGGTATTTGTTCCGTATTCCTATAGAGAATTACGAGAAGAATGTTGGTGGAATGCATGACTTTACGTCTATTCGTTTCATTAGGATGTTCTTGACCGGATTTGATCAACCTGTCGTACTCCGCTTGGCAACCTTGAACTTGGTACATGGGGAATGGAGATCTTACGATCAAGCATTATATAATGGTCAAGCGCCAAGTGTGAGTGGTATACTTGAACCATCGTCTGTTAACTTTGAAGAAAATAATGATAAATCTCCGGTTAACTATGTAATACCTCCAGGTATTAGTCGCGCAATAGACCCCGGGCAAGACCAATTGCTACAAAACAATGAACAAGCATTATCTTTAGTCGTTAAGAATTTGGCATCTGAAGACGCGCGTGCCGTTTATAAACGCACAAACTTGGATTTACGTCGGTATAAGCATCTCCAAATGTTTAATCACGCCAATTCTTTAGAAGGCTATCCTGCGGTAGAGGACGGACAAGTTTCTTTATTTGTACGTTTAGGTAGTGACTATAAATCCAACTTCTACGAGTATGAAATTCCGCTAACGGTAACACCTCCTGATCATTATGCAAACTCTGATGCCGGTGCCCGTGCTGTTTGGCCGGCTGCAAATATGTTGGATATTGATCTATCTCTCTTTACAGACTTAAAACGTAACCGTAATAGAGCAAGAGCAAATGGTGCCGCCTCTTTTGGCAAGCTTTATACAGAATATGATCCACACAAGCAGGCTAATCGTGTTAGTA
>JABZGO010000268.1 GCA_015259305.1 Alloprevotella tannerae
ATCGTCAACAGTGCCCCCGTCCGGGTAGAGCATCATTCCATAAAAATACGCTGCCAATCGTAGCGCCTTTAATGTCATTCGTAAATATATGCTGAACGTAGCGTTCTGCTTCTTCGCCTGTCACGCTTACTTCGCCCATGTGCGAAACATCAAATACGCCCACCTTTTGGCGGACAGCGTTGTGCTCTGTAGTGATGTCCGAATAGTAGAGCGGCATGTCAAAACCTCCAAAAGGCACCATATTAGCGCCTAATGCGACGTGGCGATCGTGTAAACAAGTGATTTTATCCATAGTATAATTAGTTTATTGATTACGTATTTTTTTCGTTTGTATTGTGAAATAAGATGTGCAAGACATCTTTTGCTTCAAGTCTGCGTATGTTGGCTTGTGGTTTTAGCTCATTTAGCTTCTCCGTAATCTCTTCTCGTGAAAAGGGGAGTCCGATAAGAGCTTCTCGGAAACTTGCTTCGGCCGGTTTTTCTCCCACTTCGAAGAAGTCGCCACCTAAGCGGAGATCATCTATGATTGAGCCGCGCAGCGTAATGCTAAATTCTACGCGTCCGCAACCCTCAATGCGATCGGAGCAAACGGTCGTAGCCTTCGATGTTTGTCCGAAAATCATTTCCTTTGTATAATAAGTAGCCTCAATCTTTCTGATTTCCGCTATATCGTCGATTGTTAATTTAATGCTCCGGTCTGTAAGTATAGAGCGCATTTTTTGCCTCAAGACATCAACGCCAAACGGCAGGAAATCTTTGAGCAAAGCTATTCTGCTGCGAACGCTCTTGACGCCTTGCGACTCCAACTTGTCCGGGTCAGGATTTAATGCGCCAATCATTAGGTCCATTTGCGTATCGTGTAGCATCGTGCCGTGCACAATGTTGTGCCGGGCTAAATGATAAAAAGCATTGCCACATATTTTTCCACCTCCTTTTAAGGTGATATCATTACGCCCCGAAACTTCCGTAGGAGCACCTATTCGATTCAGACCATCAGAGATTTGGTGGACATAAGCCGTAAAAATAGGCTCTACACTCCCGGCCGGCGTTATGAGGCTGGTCATCAGGTTGCCCCAGTCGGCATAGACTGTCCCACCTCCGCTTTTTCTGCGCAGTACGTCAATGTCGTGTTGCTTGCAGAAGTCAAAATTGATCTCTTTGTGCAAGGTCTGATTACGCCCCAATAGGGCTGTCGGGCCTATTTGCCAAGAAAAGACGTAGTAATCCTCCGGAAAATTTTGAGCAATGTATTCTTCGGCGGCAAGATAGAACGCACAACGTTGCCTTTCCGCCTCAGGCGGAAACTCGACGAAGCAAGCGGGAAATATTTTTTGTGCGTTATCCATAGACATCCTTTTGATTCACGAGCAAAAATAGGATAAAACATTGAATCTTCCAAGCGAAGTTCTCCTTTATTAAACAATTGTTTTTTCAAGTAGGGTGAGACGCCTGTTTTTGGCCTTAGATTGTTTCATTTTGCACGCTTAATTCAGGTCTCGTTGGATTAAAAAACTCTTTATCGGTGGGCTGCGGTGAGAGCGTACGTATAGCCTAAAAATTCGGGTCTTAAATGCCTAACTCTACACGTGGAGGATTTTTTCTCCTATCGTGCAGTAGATTAAAAGTATATGTTGTTAACTCTCAACTATGCTTCTATATAAAACGAAAAGAGTTTTCGCGTAAAAACGAACAGTTAAAAATCCGATTTTTTTATGCCAAAAGAGGTGTTGAAAATCTTAAGATGATTGTAGGAGCGCAACGGTATTACTTGTACTGTCGTGAGAGGACGTTCGTACGCTCGCGATGGTACAGCTCTACGCTCGTGAGAGGACGTTCGTACGCTCACGATAACAGGCAGCAATGTCTTATCGTAGCAACATAAAACTTGAAGCAGCTGATCTTTTTCCGGACCTTCTAATACGAAGCTAGGAGGCAAGCGTAAAAAAGCAAGCTGCCTATAATAGGGCAGCTTGCTTAATGGCTTCGTTGAGTATGTCTTGATGATCAAAAGCTAAAGGTGGCAGGTCCTTTAATGGGAACCAAGCGGCTTCAGCTGCATCATCTGCAGCTTGCGGCCGATGCTGCAGAGGATCTGCTACGCCCCAAAAGGCAATAGATATAGTGCGGCCGCGCGGATCTCTGTCCACCTTGGTAAAAGCTCCAATCTGATGGAGTGTAATACCGGAAATTGTCGTCTCTTCGCTCAATTCTCGTAAAGCGCCCGTTGGGGCGTCTTCATCCATATTGAGAAATCCACCAGGAAAAGCCCAATGTCCTTGAAAGGGCGGGTGCTTGCGCCGGATTAACAACACGCTCGCTTCGAGCGACAACTGGCTGAAGATGACGCAATCTGTCGTTACGGCCGGCCGAGGATATTTGTAAGTATAAGCA
>JABZGO010000269.1 GCA_015259305.1 Alloprevotella tannerae
GCATAAGAATAGCAGCAACCAAGATCGATGCCGGCGACATACTTTTTTTATTTGCTCCATCGTCCGACTTATTTGAAGACTACATTAAACGATTTTTCAGCCGTGCGCACAATTAGCGTTTCGCCGCGCATTGAAGCCGGCACGCTAATCTCCGCCTTTTGATCCTTTACGGCTTGCATGGCGAGCAACTTACCTGCTACATTATATACGAATACGTTCTTTGCCGTCGTCGTCACATTGATTTTTCCGGCAGTAGCATCCGTTTCAATACTTGTTTCAACCGGCGTTGCCACGCTATGAATCGCATCTGTATATTCTTCCATCGGCACAACTTTCACGTCCAAATTGCTAATGGCCATCAAAGTCAACGAATTGTCTACATAAAAGTCACCATCCGACAAGCGATATTCCTCTCCGTTTACCAACCAATGGTGCAATTCTACTTTACCATCCGGATTTCCTTCCGGAGCCACCTCAAAGAGAATGTGATCACCCGGTGTGCAGGTCTCTCCGGAAGCCAATTCCGGACTGTCGTCCAAGTTTCTGTTCTTGCAAGTCAAGACAGCCGTCTTCGGTTGTTCATACGTCACGGTGCGCGTTTCGCCATCTTTATAAAACAGTACGGTTAAGAAGAAATCTTCAGGCACATTATTTTTATAGAATTGGTCCGGGCGCGCCGGAAAATAAGCACCTTCGCCAAAACTCCAAGCCAAAATGTTGTAACCATCTTTAATGCAAGGATCAAAGTAAGCGCCGCGATTCTCGGGTAGCAGATAGGTCTTACCGTCGCTCTCGGCTTTAATGACACGACCAAAATCTCCCTGCTCTTCCACGTTGACTTCCGGCCCATTCGAACCCTCTTCCGGCACAATAAAAGTGACGGGCACGAGCTTAACGACGTCAACAACAAGCGCCAAGTTCTTCGTCACATTCTCAAAGGTCTGTTCCGTCAAACTATATGACTCGTTGATTTCCTCCATACTTGCATCGCCAAGTTTCGATTTCCATACGTAGACCACGTAGTTTTGTTCCGGCACGACGCTCACTCTCAATTTGCAGCCCGAATCAATGATATAAGATCCGGTATCCTCTTCCGGCATCACTTCCTTTTCAGGATCTGAGCCAAGCGTCGTATAAACGTGGACATTGGAATTGAGTACTTCCGACTCAAAACTGAGCGTCACTTTACTTTGTGCCGCAAGGTTCATACTCATGCAAAAGAATGCCATAAAGGCCATGCATTTAGCGTAGATTAGTTTCATATTATTAAGATTAATGGGTAATAAGCGCAAAAATACAAAACTATCTCTGATTTCCTCCACCAAGCTTCGAAATTTTAAGGCCGTAGCAATCGTTTGCTCGCTTTTTCCAACCGACCCATATCATCGACAAGCAATATTCTATCTATCAAATCAATAAAAGCTCTTCCCATAAACCTTCCCCTTTGCTTTGAGTTTACACTATCTTTGCATATAAATAGCAGCACAATTGATGGAATTGATCGACAAATACAAGACCTACATCCTGCTCGAGCAAGGTTTGTCTGATAATACGCGCAATGCTTACATGCACGACGTGGAAAAACTAATCGATTTCTTACAACAAGAGGGTATAGAAATTTTAAATGTAAAACTCGCCGACCTGCACCGCTTCACGGAAGCACTCACCGACATCGGCATCACGGCGCGTTCCATCAATCGCATCCTATCGGGCGTGCGCTCTTTCTATCATTTTCTCCTACTCGAAGGCTATTTGGAGGCAGATCCTACCCAACTCCTCGAATCGCCTAAAGTCGGCGCACATCTACCTACGGTGCTTTCGCTTGAAGAGGTTGATGCCCTGCTCTCAGTGATAGATCAGAGCACTACGGAAGGCGCTCGCGACCACGCCATCATCGAAATACTCTACAGTTGCGGCTTGCGCGTCTCCGAGTTGTGCTTTCTCCTGCTATCCGACCTCTATCTCGAAGATGGTTTTATCCGCATTACGGGCAAGGGCAACAAGCAACGCATTGTGCCCATATCGCCCCGTGCAGTCAAAGAATTGAAAAACTGGCTACTTATCCGCCACGAAATTAATATAAAAAAAGGCGAGGAAGATTACGTCTTTGTAAGTGCCCGCCGCGGCAAGCATTTATCGCGCATTACCGTCTTCTACAACTTAAAGATATACGCAGCCGAAGCCGGCATCACGAAAAACATTAGTCCGCACACGCTTCGCCACACCTTTGCCACCCATTTGCTCGAAGGCGGCGCTAACCTCAGAGCCATTCAGATGATGCTGGGCCATACGGATCTCTCCACGACGCAGGTCTACACCAACATTGACCGCCGCTTTATCCGGCAGCAGATCCTCGACCACTTTCCGCGCAACAAGCATTGAC
>JABZGO010000026.1 GCA_015259305.1 Alloprevotella tannerae
GACAAGGACTATGCTTGGATCGAAGAACAAGCAAAGGGCTTCAATGTAACAACAAAGAACTTGAGCGAAAGCTATGGCCAATTGGCAATTCAAGGCCCTGAGGCAGAGAAAATCGTGGAAAGCGTGCTTGGTTTTGAGTGCAAAGACCTTGCTTTCTATACTTTTAAAACTTTAGATAACAACGAGGTGCCTGCAATCCTTTCTCGCACCGGCTACACGGGCGAGGACGGCTTCGAGCTCTACGGCAATCATGATTTTATCATAGAGTGCTGGGACAAACTGATTGCAGCCGGTGTTCAACCTTGCGGCTTAGGCTGTCGCGATACGCTTCGTTTTGAAGTTGGATTGCCACTTTATGGTGATGAGTTGTCACCCGAAATCTCTCCGGTTATGTCCGGCTTAAGCATGTTTGTGAAGTTGGATAAAGAAGAGTTTATCGGTAAGGAGGCTTGCGCAAAACAAAAAGCAGAAGGCGTAGAGAAAAAAGTCGTAGGTATTGAGTTAGCTTCTCGCGCAATCCCTCGTCACGGCTACGAAGTGGAGAAAGACGGAAAGGTTGTCGGAGAAATAACGACAGGCTACCGTTCTATTTCAACAGGAAAAAGCATCTGTATGGCTTTAGTTGACATCAACGCAGCTAAACTTGGAACAGAATTGCAAGTAAAAATACACAACCGCCTCCATAACGGAACGGTTGTAAAAAAACGCTTCTATCAAAAGAGTTATAAAAAATAATTATAAGCAACTAAATCATTATGGCAAAATTTATTGACGGACTGTATTATAGTGAATCACACGAATACGTCAAAGTAGAAGGAGAATTCGCATACTTAGGTATAACAGACTATGCACAAAGTCAATTGGGCAGCGTCGTATATGTAGACATGCCGAGTGAAGGAGACGAAATCAGCGCCGGAGAAAACTTCGGAGCCGTAGAAAGCGTAAAAGCAGCGAGCGATTTGACCTCTCCTATTTCCGGTGAAGTAGTAGCTATCAATGAACAACTCGAAGATAATCCGGAATTATTAAATGAGGATGCTTTCGAGAATTGGATCGTAAAAGTAAAACTCACAAATCCGCAGGAGCTTAACGACCTGATGAGCGTGAGCGATTACAAAGAAATTTGCAAATAACCACAACACATTAGGCCAATTATCAACTTCCTGTTAATTGGCCTAATTCTTTTACACAACTATGTTTAAGTTTTTCCCGCATACAGACAATGATATTCAGGAAATGCTTAAAGTGATCGGCGTCAATTCGCTCGATGAACTTTACGCAGAAGTGCCTGAAGAATTAAAACTAAAACGCGAGCTTGACATTCCCGAAGCACAATCGGAGTTAGAAGTTCGCAAAGAGTTCCAAAGACTGGCAAACAAAAATCAGCAACTGATTTGCTTCGCCGGCGCCGGAGCTTATGATCACTACCAACCGAGCTTGATTCCTTATATTGCATCTCGCTCCGAATTTGCGACATCTTACACGCCGTATCAAGCGGAAATCTCACAAGGAACTCTACAATACATTTTCGAGTATCAGACAATGATGGCTGAACTTACGGGAATGGATGTATCAAACGCTTCTATGTATGATGGTGCAACAGCAACTGCGGAAGCAATGCTGATGTGTGTAAATTCTGCAAAGAAGAAAAATACGGCCCTCATCAGTGAAACATTTGATCCAAGGACGATTGCAGTAGTTAAAACCTACGCAAAATATCACGGAATCAACTTAGAAGTAATTCCGGCCAAAGATGGCATCACAGACAAAGAGGCTATCGCAGCACGCTTTGAACAAGAGAAAGATGTAGCCGGAGTCATCGTTGCACAACCTAACTTCTATGGTATCGTAGAAGACTTCAGCGGCCTCGCTGACTTGTGCCATTCAAACAAAGCCTTGTTCGTAATCAACGCCATCGCATCCACGCTTTCAGTCTTAAAGACTCCGGGCGAATGGGGAGCAGATATCGCCTGCGGAGAAGCGCAAAGCTTAGGCTTGCCATTAAATTTTGGTGGTCCTTATATTGGTTACCTCTGCACAACAAAAGCACACGTCAGAAAAATGCCGGGACGCCTTGTCGGTGCAACAACTGACGCTAACGGAGAACGCTGCTTCGTTTTGACACTTCAGGCTCGCGAACAACACATTCGCCGTGAGCATGCTACGTCAAACATATGTACGGCTCAAGGCGTTATGTGCCTTTACGTTGCAATGTATCTTAGCATGATGGGCGCAAAGGGCTTAAAAGAAGTCAACGAAACAAGCTTTGCCGGTGCTCATTATCTACATGATAAACTACTTGAGACGGGTAAGTTCGAAAAAGTATACGATCAACCTTTCTTAAATGAGTTTATCGTGCGCTACAACGGCGACCTGCAAGCTCTTCAGGGAAAGATGATCAAAGCAGGCATACTCCCTGGCGTTCCCGTGGGCGAAGATAAATTGCTCGTAGCTGTAACAGAAAAACGCAGCAAGGAAGAACTGGATACATTCATTCAATTAGCTCTCTAAATCTTTCGTTATGAACAACACTTATTACGGAAAACTGATATTCGAACTGTCTAATCCGGGCAGGCAAGGCTATTCACTTCCGAAGAACAAAATACAAGGCTATTCTTTGGACCAACTTCCACAGCAAACACTACGTGGAAGTCAACCTGAACTTCCTGAAGTTGACGAACTAACAGTTACACGCCATTATACAAATGCGAGCAACAACAACTTCGGTGTTGATACAGGATTCTATCCATTAGGAAGCTGTACGATGAAGTACAATCCTAAAATAAACGAAGAGGTGGCTGCACTCCCCGGATTTACCAATTTGCACCCACTGCAGCCTGATTATACAGTTCAAGGCGCTTTAGAACTCTACGACAAGACGCAAAAAATCCTCTCAGAAGTAACGGGTATGGAGCGCTTCACGCTGAATCCATACGCCGGCGCTCACGGAGAGTTAACGGGCTTAATGGTTATTCGTGCTTATCACGAAAAGCGTGGGGAAACAAAGCGTACAAAGATCATTGTACCTGACTCAGCACACGGCACAAATCCCGCCAGCGCTGCTGTCTGTGGCTTGGAGGTGATCACTGTGAAAAGTACTGCACAAGGTACTGTCGACGTAGAGGATCTAAAGCCGCTTTTGGGAGACGACATTGCCGGTATGATGATGACCAACCCCAACACTCTAGGTATCTTTGAGACGCAAATTCCGCAGATTGCTAAATTAGTGCACGATTGCGGTGGCTTAATGTATTATGATGGTGCAAACTTCAACCCCATCTTAGGCGTTTGCCGCCCGGGAGATATGGGTTTTGATGTATTACACCTCAATTTACATAAGACATTCTCCACACCTCATGGCGGTGGTGGTCCGGGTGCAGGTCCTGTAGGTGTTGGTAAGGGATTAGAAGAATTCCTCCCCAACCCCGTTGTATGCGAAGAAAAAGACGGCATGTACAAACAAACAGTAAAAGAGTCTGCTCTCGGAAGTATTTCTTCCACTTTAGGCAATTATGGCATTTTGATTCGCGCTTGTGCTTATCTGCTTACCATCGGACGAGATCACATTGCTATGGCCGGCAAACTCTCTGTTTTAAATGCAAACTATATCAAAGAGTGCCTCAAGTCGCACTATAATTTGCCTATTGAGGGAATTTGTATGCATGAGTTTGTTTTCGACGGAATGAAAGAGGAATATGCAGGTCCGCGCGACTCAGCTGATTATGTTAAGACCTTAGATATAGCTAAGCGTTTGCTTGATTACGGCTATCATGCTCCTACGATTTATTTCCCTCTCCTTTTCCACGAGGCAATGATGATCGAACCTACTGAAGACGAAAGCAAAGAAACGCTCGATGGTTTCATTGCTACGCTCAAAAAGATCGCCGAAGAGGCTAAGGAAAACAAGGATTTGGTCAAGAGCGCACCGCATAATACACCGATTCGTCGCTTAGATGACGTTAAGGCTGTCAAGGCTTCACTATTTACCTACAAAGACTTAAAGGCTCAACAATGAAAGTCGATTTAACCATCATCGGAGCCGGCCCCGGCGGTTATGAAGCAGCAGTCAAAGCGGCTCATTCCGGACTTACGGTGGCCGTCATTGAGGAGCGCGCCTGCGGAGGCACGTGTCTTAATGTTGGCTGTATTCCGACCAAAGCCCTCTGCCACAGCGCAGAAGTTTTGGAAGAAGCTCGTGAAGCGGAAAAGAGTGGCATCAGCTTTGATACACTCCACTTCGACATCCAAAAGGCCGTAGCTCGCAAGAATGAAATCGTCGGAAAATTAGTAAGTTCTGTAGAGGCATTAATGAAAACGCCGGGCATCACACTTATCAATGGTCGTGCGCAATTTAAAGATGCCCACACGATACTTGTTGGCGAAGAAGAAATTCAAGCTGACAACATCATTATAGCTACAGGTTCGGTCACCAAGTTCCTACCTATTGAAGGTGCACACTGCGAAGGCGTTGTCACATCTACAGAAATGCTCGACCTGACTCAAGTTCCGAAGCGCCTTTGCGTCATAGGTGGTGGCGTTATCGGCTTAGAGTTTGCCTCCATCTTCAATGCTTTCGGTAGTGAAGTTACGGTTGTCGAGTTCTGCAAAGAGGTTCTCCCCTTCTTTGATCAAGACATTGCCAAACGCCTACGCACCAGCTTGAAGAAAAAAGGTATCAATTTCAAAGTAGGAGCAGCTGCAACGGGCATAAAACCTACGCAAGAAGGCTACACTGTCGCGTTTGAAGAAAAAGGAAAGCCGGCTGCCATTGATTGCGACTTGGTTTTGATGGCCGTAGGTCGTGGTGCAAACATCGAATCTCTGAATTTCAACGATATAGGCATTGAATATACCAAGAAAGGCGTAACAGTCAACGAGCACTTCCAGACCAACATCCCCAACATCTATGCTGTTGGCGACATCAATGGTCTGATGCAATTGGCCCACGCAGCTACGTTCCAGAGTTTCCACGCTTTGAACCACATTCTGGGCAAGAAGGACGACATTCGCCTTGATTTAGTTCCGGCAGCAGTGTTTACGGTACCGGAATTGGCTATGGTTGGAAAGACCGAGGAGCAACTTAAGGCAGAGCAGGTCGAATATAAAGCTTACAAAGCCTTCTATCGCGCCAACGGAAAAGCAATGACGATGGACGCGGAAGACGGCACGGTAAAATTGCTCGCAGATATGGAAGGTCACATTTTGGGCGCACACATTTTGGGCGCACATGCCGCTGACCTCATCCACGAAGTGACAATGCTAATGCGCTATAATGGCACTATCGAACAATTAAAGGACACGATTCATGCCCACCCCTCGCTCAGCGAGATTGTTCTCAATGTGCAATAAACTTACTATCATCTATAAAAATCGGGAAAATGCAAGGTCGTTTTCCCGATTTTTATTTTCTATGTTCGCCCCATTCCATTGAAGTTGCCGGATTTATGAGCCATTTGTTTAAAAGCTACGCTTGAGAACAAGGAAACCTCTAACGTAAGTACTTTCATTTATTACGTACTACAAACTCTAAAGCAAAATGATAGCTTTATCCATCGTCTGAGCGCTATTGCTTCTTTCTTTTCAATTTGCTATTAAGAAAATAAGGCTGGGTTGTACTCACGGAGATCTTTAGGATTGTATCGTTTGCTGGCGCCAAACGATAGTTTGCTGAGACCAAACGATAGTTTGCTGCCGCCAAACAATGGTTTGCTGGCAGCAAACAATGATCAATCAAAGAACATTTCATTTCAAGAAAGTCAAGACAACTGAAAAACATTTCAGAACATACGAATGATGTTAATGTAATTGGGCGCAACTTTTCATTACGCAACCGTATGCATATTTCTATCAAACGAATATGCAAACTTTTCGACGGTATAATCGCAAAATCTTTAGCTACTATATACAGAAGTACAATTATAAAGCACACTAAAAGCGAGAAATCAGCTCCAACTCCACCCCATTTCCTATACGTCTTTGATACCTAAAAGACATTATCTTTCGCTGCAAAGCGTTCGTTTTATTTTGCCCTTCCTTTACTTTACATTAACTTTGCACAAGAAAATGATATTATGAGTTTTTTAGCTAAAATCTTTAAGCGAAAAGCCACCGCTCAAGATGAAGGGTGGCGTCTCGGCGGTCTGGAAGATTTCATGACGCTGATTCGCGTATATTATCAAGCCGTATTGGCTGGCAATTTGGGCATTAGCAACTTAGCAGCTTTGCCCGACTTACGCGTTTTTAAGCAAACATTGCACGTTCCTACAGCAAACAACAAACTGGGTTTGGCCGAAAAGAATCGTTGCAAAAAGATGCTGATGGAAATTTACGATATGCCGGAATATTTCTTTAAAGAAATTGACCAGTCAGTCAAGCGCAATTGTAAGAACATCAACCAAATGCAAGGATTTCTCTTCAATTTTCAGGGCTTTACTCAAGAGCTGATGATGCTTGCAGGCAACATGATGAAATGGAAAGTTCGCGTTCCCGGCTTTATGCGAAAGGCGCTTTACGCTATGACGCAAAAAACCGTGCGAGACATTCTTGAAAAAGACGATTGGAAAGATCCGGGTGCATACAAGGCAGCCCTTACGGTTCGCCGCTACCAACATACGCTGGGCTATTCACAACAGTGGGTGACGGACTATGTCTTCCACCTTCTCGTATTGGTAAAGAAGGAGAAAAAACCGAAAGACGTCGAAGAGAAATAAGCCTACTTCTCCTGTATAAACTTTGCATGAGCAGAAGATAGGTAAGTTGCATACAATAAAATATTTACGTATCTTCGCGCTATACAAGTTGGTGAGTAATGACAAAAGAAGAGGAAGAAAAACTTAGAGTGTTTGAGACGAGAGTAAGACAGCTCATCTTGCAATACAAGGCGCTCACGGAGAAAAATGCAGAACTACAGTTGGCCCTAACTGAAGGTGAAAAAGAAATAGCAGCTGCAAAAGAGGAAATTAGGCAGCTTCAGGATGACTATAACAACCTAAAACTGGCTAAAATGATTGAAATTAGCAACTCAGATCTTCAAGGAGCAAAGACAAAAATGGCTTCGCTCATTAGAAGAATAGACAAATGCATCGCACTGCTAAATGGATAATTCGCAAACACACATGGCAGACAGCAATAAATTAGTTATCCAGCTCAGAATTGGGAGTCAAATGCACACCATCTCAGTCCAAAGGAGTCAGGAAGAAATCTACCGAAAAGCGGCAAAGCTGATTAATGATAAGTTGGGCAGATATGCACAAACCTATCCTAATCAAACAATCGAAAAATATATGTCTATCTCCATTCTGGACTTTGCGGTGCAAGCGCTACAACTTGAACAAGTACAAAACACGGCGCCCTTCGTAGCCAGCATGGAAGCATTGACATCTGAAATAGAAGATACGCTAAAAAAAGAGGACGACTAAAAGCAAATTTTCTCTTTCTTTTAGCACCCTTCTTCAACATAGCAATAATAACAAATCAGAAACAACAAAATATCAAAAGGACAAAATCTATATGGAACCTATTCTTATTATATCCACAGTTTTAGCATTATTGATTGGCAGCGGACTTGGTTATGCCTGCTTCCGCTATATGCTTACGGGGAAGTATCGTCGCACAATCAAAGCGGCAGAAAAGCAATCAGAAGTACTGAAAGAGAAAAAACTACTTGAAGTTCGCGAGAAATTCTTAAATAAGAAGAATGAGCTTGAAAGAGAAACGCAACAGCGCAATCAAAAGCTACAACAGGTAGAAAGCAAGCTAAAACAACGGGAGCAAACGCTCACGCAGCGCCAAGAGGAACTCAATAAGCGCAAAGGCGACTTAGAAGAAGAAATTCAACGCCTGCAGAACCAGCAGAAAGCATTGGCAAACCGTGAAGCTGACTTGGAGAAAATCCAACGCCAAGAACAGCAAAAACTAGAGGAACTCAGCGGCCTCTCTGCTGAAGATGCTAAAATGAGATTGGTAGAATCGTTGAAAGACGAGGCGCGTACTAATGCGCAATCCTATATTAACGACATTATGGATGACGCCAAACTGACTGCAAATAAAGAGGCAAAGCGAATCGTTATCCAAACTATTCAACGCGTAGCAACAGAAACGGCTATAGAAAATAGTACAACGGTCTTTCACATCGACAACGATGAGGTAAAAGGCCGTATTATCGGCCGCGAGGGACGCAATATTCGCGCTCTCGAAGCTGCTACGGGCGTTGAAATTGTTGTTGATGATACGCCGGAGGCAATTGTCATCTCTGCATTTGACCCTGTGCGCCGAGAAGTTGCGCGCTTAGCTCTGCACCAATTGATCGCAGACGGACGTATTCACCCCGCACGCATCGAAGAAGTTGTTGCAAAAGTGCAAAAGCAAGTTGAGGAAGAAGTAATTGAGACTGGAAAGCGCACAGCAATTGACTTAGGAATCCACGGCCTGCATCCGGAGCTTATTCGCATTGTTGGTAAAATGAAATATCGCTCTTCTTACGGACAAAACTTACTACAACATGCTCGCGAAACGGCAAACTTGTGCGCCGTTATGGCTTCTGAGTTAGGCTTAAATCCGAAAAAGGCGAAGCGAGCAGGTTTACTACACGATATAGGTAAAGTGCCTGATGAAGAAAGCGAACTTCCACACGCATTATATGGTGCTAAATTGGCTGAGAAGTTTAAGGAAAAGCCAGAAGTTGTTAATGCTATCGCCGCTCACCACGACGAAGTAGAAATGTCTTCTTTGATTGCGCCGATTGTACAAGTGTGTGACGCGATTAGTGGCGCCCGTCCGGGCGCTCGCCGCGAGATTATAGAAGCTTACATTAAGCGTTTGAATGATTTGGAAAACATTGCGATGAGCTATCCCGGTGTTACGAAGACCTATGCAATACAAGCCGGTCGCGAACTACGTGTCATAGTTGGCGCAGATAAGATTGACGATAAGCAGACGGAGCAATTATCTTTCGAAATCGCGAAAAAGATCCAAGACGAAATGACTTATCCGGGTCAAGTTAAAATTACGGTCATTCGAGAAACACGCTCAATCAATTATGCTAAGTAAGCAAGGTTTAGGAATCCTATTCGTATCCTTTTTCTATTGTGTTGCGGTTACCGCCCAATCGGAGCAGAGTCCTTGGGACTATGAGGCTTCCACGCAAGTTTCGTTTGCAAGCAATCGTAATCCATTTTGGCTAAACGCCAACAAGCATGGCCTTTCGTCTGTACGCGCCCAGAGCGCCTATATTAGGGCTAAAATCACTCGCCAAGATGAATTTGGAAAGTGGCATTTAGATTATGGGGCAGATATTGCTGGCGCAATAGACCACACAAGCGGGCTTATTATTCAGCAACTCTATGGTGAGGCCCAATACAAAAAGGTTCGCTTCGCGATAGGTAGCAAAGAGCGCCCCTTAGAATTGAAAAACGACGAACTGAGTAGCGGTTCAATGACCTTAGGCATCAATAGTCGTCCCGTACCTCAAGTTCGCGTCGAACTTCCGGACTATTGGCAGGTAACGCCGTGGCTTGGTTTGAAAGGCCACGTTGCTTATGGCTGGTTCACGGATGGAAAATGGCAAGAGAACTACCAACCTACAGGAAGCAGATATGTACGCAAAGCACTCTATCATAGCAAATCCGGCTATCTACACTTTGGAAACGAAGAAAGATTTCCTTTAAGCGGAACCTTAGGGTTAGAAATGGCAACGCAGTTTGGCGGAACTATCTACAACTTAGACGCAACTCATCCAAGAGTTAAGTTGGATCACGGCCTAAAAGCTTTTTGGAATGCATTCTTCTCTGGCGGAAATGACCCAACAGACGGCGTATATGCGAACAACTCCGGCAATATGCTGGGTAGTTGGATCGCAGATATTTCCTATAAGTTTCCCACGTGGAAAGTCAGAGCCTATTACGATCATTTTTTTGAAGACCATTCAGGCCTATTTATGTTAGGAAGCGGAGGATGGAATGCAGACAATACGAAGCAAAGTAGACATTTTACCGGCTACAAGCTCAAAGATGGGCTGTGGGGAGTTGAAGTTACTTTGCCGAAAAACAGATTTATCTCCGACATAGTCTATGAATATCTATACACGAAATACCAAAGCGGCCCTCTATATCACGATCACACGGCTCAAATCCCTGATGAGGTTGGCGGAAAAGACGGATACTACAGTCACAATCTTTATTTAGCCTGGGCGCATTGGGGGCAAGTAATTGGCAACCCCTTAATCACCTCTCCAATTTACAATAAGGATCGCGTACTTCAAATTCGCAACAATCGTTTGTTTGCGCACCATATAGGTTTTCGTGGAAACCCAACTGACCGTTTGCACTATCGTTTCCTACTGACTTATTCCGAAAACTGGGGTTCATACTTTGTTCCCTTCAAGGATAAAAAATACAACACGTCAATCCTATGCGAAGTTAGCTATAGCTTACCTAAAGATTGGCAGATCACATCTTCGTTCGGCATAGATCGAGGTAATTTGTTAGATAATAATGTTGGTCTGCAAATAGGTCTTAGCAAGCGGGGACTGTTCTAAGCAAACGTTTTTTAAAAACTTAATGATACGATAAGAAAGATGAGAAACTTTTCTCTGATCACTATATTTCTTCTGCTCTTGACCGGTTGTTCTATTGAGACATCCGACAATGGAAAGTTGGATGGCCGCTGGCAATTAATGGAACTAAGCTATTTAGATGGCAGCAACAGAACAGTAAAAACGAAAGAGCAACTAATCTTCTGGGATATACAATATAAGTTGATCAGCATACATAGTATGACCGGCAAACTCCACGAATCATTGACAGAAGAGTCGTTGTGTCGATTCAATTTTACGGGAGATTCTTTAAAACTATTCGATTTCTATCGCCACTATCGCGAAGCTGATCAAAAGATTGACGACCCTTTGACGACTTACTTCCAAAAGACAGGGATCAATGGCATAAAAGCCAACTTTGCAGTACTACATTTGGACCGTAAAACGATGTTATTGCAATCAGATTATGCAAAACTATCTTTTAGAAAATTCTAAAATGGAGCATAGATAACAGAAAGCTACAATAGCGTTTCAAGGTAAGCGCTTACTATAACAATCCTACTCTCACTTATGCCGCAGACAAGTTCGCGACATAAGTGTTTTTTGTTTCAATTTGTAGTGGTTGGGCTAATTTATGATCACCTCCCCAACTATTAACATCAAGATTTAGCCTTGTAAAACTATTCAGTTATGGCTGAAGCTTCTCTCCTACTCTCTGCTACGCAAACGTGTGTTGACCAAGATTGAAAAGCATTAAACGAAGCAAAATCCTATATAAAATTGACTTTGAGTTCACATTTCAAAACGCACATATCTATAGAGTTACCATTCATTATAGAATAAGATCTTAGTCTTTATAACAAGCTAGTCTTTCTGAACAAAAACCTACTTTTATATAAATCTCAATTGTATCCTCTACAAAAAAACTGCTTGCCGATTATTTACACAAAACGATACAAGACTCACGTATAAGATCTATAAAGCCATTTGGCAAGTACCATTCTATATGCTCGTTCTTTCTATATTCTCCGACTGACGTAAGAGATATAGTTGCCCTACGCCTAATTTTGGCTTAGTATCACATTATTAAACTCTACCTCTAACTGATGAGTATTTCGTTTGCTCCCACCAAACTATCGTATGCTGGTATCAAACTATGGTTTGCCGGCACCAAACGATAGTTTGGCGGGAGCAAACCATACGAAACTAAGACTTCGAGAGATGAGGACAAAAGGCATCTACCTGATAATAAGCGAAAAATACTTGAGTTTGGAGAAAGTGCTATAAATGATCTAGAACTTCACTTCGTCAAATGATTGTATTGTTGTCCGGAAGTACTACTCAGCCAAGAAAAAGCAAAGGGCTGAAAAACCATATCCGATTTTCAGCCCATTCTATATCACGTTAGTAAGACCTGTTTTAATAGCCTTCAAAACAGATTACGTTTATATCAAACCAACATTACGAGAATAAGATTCAACTATGCGTCCTTCTTTTCAATCAGTACGACAGCATAAGCAGAGATACCTTCTTGCCGCCCCGTAAAGCCCAACTTCTCAGTTGTAGTAGCCTTGATGGAGATATCTTCTTCAGATATGCTTAAAAGCGGAGCAATGACCGCCTTCATTTTTTCTATGTGAGGATTGAGTTTTGGTTGCTCTGCGCAGATGGTAGCATCGACATTGCCTACGCTCCACGCATTATCGGCAAGCAATTGCATAGTTTTCTGCAATAAAATCTTGCTATCAATGTCCTTATAAGCAGCTCCCGTATCCGGAAAGTGGTAACCAATATCGCGCATATTAGCAGCTCCCAAGAGAGCATCGCAAACAGCGTGGAGCAAAACGTCAGCATCGCTGTGGCCTAATAAACCGGCATCATAAGGTATCTTAATGCCGCCAAGCCAAAGGTCACGCCCCTGCACTAAACGATGGACATCGAAACCAAAACCTACTCTTATCTTCATTTTTTATCTACTAAAAAGAGATTTTATGCCGTCCATATCAAATGATAAAGACACGCGAAGCGTTTGGTCTAAAGGGTTTGTAGCATTGGTAGCAACGACATATCCTGCATCAATTGAGAGGACGTTCATTCTAAATCCGGCACCCAGGGTGAAAAATTTACGACCTCCTTGACTGTCGCTTTCGTGATGATAACCTGCACGCAAAGAGAATTGATCGTTGTAAGTATATTCCATACCCAAACCCCATTGTAGTTCTTCTAATTCACCCTTAAAACCGTTGGGAGAATCTCCGAAACTTTTGAACATACCCTTGATGGAGCTCATATCGTAATATTCGCGACGCACGCGTTCGTTATAATCTTCATTTGTTTCCCCATCATTCCTCAACGGAAGAGAGGGTACGAGAAGTTTGTTGACATCTGCACTGAAAGAAACGCGGTTGAATTCGTTTACAGGAATCATCAGGCTCGCACCTAAGCGCAAGTTGGTCGGGATAAAGTAGGAGTAATCTCCTCCATAGTTGGTCTTACTACCTACATTGCTAATATTTAGACCAAAAGCCAACTGACTTTCGCGGCTACCTAACATTACATAGTTGTTCCAATAG
>JABZGO010000270.1 GCA_015259305.1 Alloprevotella tannerae
GGTAAGCATTTCCGGCGAGCCGACAAAATGCGATATAATCCGTTGATAATAAGTCTATCAGCAGTCGAATTTAAAGACCAACCCTAAGGGGGTGCATTTTTGCGGAGGATTATGGCAGGGTTGTCGCTTCGCTCCAACGCCTGCCCTGCCAAAAGACCAAGCCTAAGGGATTGTTGTCGCACTTCTATTGATAAGTTGTTATCTTGTTAGCTTCATCGAGAGAAGGCTATATTTAGTTGCGTATAGGATAAACAATTATACGATCATACCGACTCGCGTTAAATAATAACAATAGTAGAGTCTTCAACTAACATTGACATGTGCTTAAGGGAATCCTGTAAAAATAGGTGAGGAGTTTTGCTCTTTTCTTGAGTTAGCGTACTTTTGCAGACAGTAAAAAAGTAGAGAAAATGAAACGTAACTATCGGTATATAATATTGTCTGTACTCGTCGGTTTAATTGTCGTTGCGTATTGGATGTTGTTTGCAGATTTTTCTTTGAAGAAGGATGCTTATATCTTTGTTGATGCTGACGACACGGCCGATTCTGTTTATGTGAAGTTAGATCGTGTAGCAGCACCCGGACATTTTCTTAGTTTTAAGGCCTTGTCGGCAGTGATGGGTTATCGTAAGCATATTCGTCATGGGCGGTATACGCTTACGGGTGTGGGTACTTTGCAATTGTTTCGTAATATGCGCAATGGGAAGCAAGGGCCTGTAGCTTTTGTCGTCCCCATTGTGCGTACATCCAACGATTTGGCAGGTAAGTTAGGGCAGTCATTTGAGACTGATTCCGCTACCTTCGCACGCGCCTTTCACGATCCCGCCTTTTGCGCTAAATATGGTGTAGATACAGCCACGATTATCGCACTTTTTATTCCGAATACTTATGAGTTGTATTGGAGTACCACGCCGGAGCAACTGATGACAAGGATGAAGAAAGAGTATGACAATTATTGGACTACGAAGCGTAAGGCTTTAGCAAAGAAGATCGGGCTTACTCCGCTGCAAGTAATGACTTTGGCTTCAATAGTGGAGCAAGAGACGAACGACAATAAGGAGAAACCAATGGTTGCCGGTATGTATTTGAATCGCTATAAAAAAGGTATGCGTTTGCAGGCTGATCCTACGGTGAAGTATGCGACGGGTAAATTTTACCTGCATCGTATCGCGGGCGACATTCTCTTTACTGATAGTCCTTACAATACCTATAAATATGCAGGGTTTCCTCCAGGGCCGATTTGTATCCCGAGTATCGCGAGCATTAAGTCGGTGCTCAATTATGCACACCACAACTATTTCTATATGTGTGCGAAAGAGGATTTCTCAGGATCGCATAACTTCGCCGAAACTTATGAAGAGCATCAAGTCAATGCCAAAAAATATGCGGCTGCATTGAATGCGAGAGGAATCCAATAAAGACTTTGGTAAAAAAGCTCAATCGCTCCTTGCGAATGATTATTCGCAAGGAGCGATTGAGTTGTTATATCTGAAAGTTTATTTGCGTGCCGGTTGAGCAGCCAAGGTCAGACCTCTACTACCTACTTCTTAGCTTCAGACAAACTATAGCCGGATTGTCGGTATAGCTGAACGAGGATGCGGTAGCGCTGGTTATACAGATTGTCTACACAATCAAAAGCCAAAACATCGGAGGACCTTTGCGTGATATAGATGGATATGCTGTTGTTGCGGTTGCTCGGATCAAAACTTAGCGTAAGTCTATCGCCTCTTAAGTCCCAGAAACCATATTGCCTACCACTGAATGTCTCTACATAAAATTCAGAAGAGGTACTACCAAAGACTAGTAAATCTCCTAATCTAAACGGGCAATTACCTGTGTATTGTTCTTCTATGTCGATTACGCGCCAAGCCGTCTCCCTCAAAGGGTTGCGCTGAAACCAAATATCTTCTTCGCAACTACTGAAAAATAAGAGCGGACAGAGGAATAACACGATATAGATGAGTTTCAGAGGAGATGCCATTCTTTTCATATGCTTATTTTTAATAGTTTATAAAGTTTTGTGAGTCCAAAAGTAGTATAACTCTCATTGCAGATTCAAAGTTACGATAAGCAGATCAAATGGAAAAGTATTCAGCAAAAAAATCCCCATATCAACCATAAGGAGATAATGGGGATTATCAATGTGACTCGCATAGGATTCAAACCTATAACCTTCTGATCCGTAGTCAGATGCTCTATTCAGTTGAGCTAGCGAGCCAATTCTTTCCGAATTGCAACTGCAAAAGTAGGTGTTTATTTGAGAATGAACAAGTCTTTTGGCGAAAAAAATAAGGTATGGTTTGATATTCTCCTAAAAGTGCAGGTTAAAGGTGAAGATCACATAGAATATAGAACATAGTTCACCA
>JABZGO010000271.1 GCA_015259305.1 Alloprevotella tannerae
TCGCTGAAGGAAGTATCGATCCCCGCCTCAGTCGAGTTTATCCGCACGTGGGCCTTTGGCGATTGCGCCCCGATGAAGACCATCACGCTGCCCGAAGGACTGAAAGGCATCGATGCTGAAGCCTTCAATGGTTGCACATCGCTCAGTGAGATCACGCTACCTGAAGGCTTAGAGCTACTCGGTGCCCATGCTTTCGACAAGTGCAAGGCGCTCAAGAGCATCACGTGCTTACGCAACGAACCTTTAGTGGAAGGCGTGACGATGGGCGTCGGCGTTTTTGATGGCGTAGATAAAAACCTTTGCGAACTAAAGGTGCCGCGCGGCCACAAAGATCAATATGCAGCTGCCGAACAGTGGAAAGAATTCACCAAAATCACTGAGCACGACCTCACGGGCATCAGCCTTCCGACCAATCAAGACCCGGCGATGAAGATGGCAATCTTTACGCTCAACGGTCAACGCTTGCCGGCCAACGCGAAGCCCGCACAAGGCCTCTACATCATCAACGGCAAGAAAGTCTACGTCAAGTAAGACGATAAGCATAAAGCAATTATACTGTTTCCGGAGCGACCCCTTGCAGACCAAGTATCTGCAGCGGGTCGCTTTGCTTTATCTACCCTTTCGTAGCTACCCTCACGCGCCTTCTGCGGCGCACATCAACGCGCATACAAGTTGATTTTCAAGATATAAAACTTATTGTTTGCGCATTGCCAACGCGTCATATTATTGTTTGCTGCCACCAAACGATAGTATGCTCCCACCAAACTATCGTTTGCTGCCGCCAAACCATCGTTTGCTCCCGACAAACGAAACAAGTACGGGCACAAGGCAAGGAAAAAGGCCGCTCCAAGCGAACGAATCCGGCCTTATAGATGAATGAAATTTGTTGAAAAATAATGTAACCAAAAGATTATGATTTACCACGGCGAGCAAATCATAAAAAGCGAAGCATATCCTTCTATTTCATAAGAAAATACTACAAAATACATGCGCCGTCCGTTATTAAAATCCAGCCGGGGAGCAAACAGATCGAGCGCTAAAAAGCAACGCTATAGGCGGCAGCATTCCCGCCAAGGACAAAAGGAGCGGCAAGGTGGAGGAGGTCGGCAGTAGCGTAGCGCGTCAAACTTTCTTTACCCGCAGGCGCATCCAGCCGAGGAAGATGAGGCCGCGGAAACACAACTCTACGCACATTGCAATCCACACGCCGCGCAGCCCATAGGAGTCTACGAGCAGGGCAGCCAGCGTCAGGCGGACGGCCCAGATACTAAAGAGGTTCATGGCCGCCGGTACGATCGTGCGACCAAGACCTACGAAGACACCATACACGACGATGGCCGCCGCAAACATAGGCTCGGCAAAGGCTTCTATACGCAAGATGCTGACGCCCAAAGTTTGCACTTCCATATCCGGCGTAAAGAGGGCCATCATCAGCGGCGCAGCGGCGTAAAGCACAACGCCCATCAGCGTCATGACGGCTATGCCGGTCCAAGTGGTCAAGCGGGCGAAACTGTAAGTCAACTCTTTGCGACCGGCGCCCACGCTTTGTCCGACGAGCGTAATAGCGGCATCGCCTACACCATAGCCCGGCAGGTAGCAAAGACTCTCGGCCGTGATGGCAAACGAATTGGCAGCTATCGCCACATTGCCCAAGGGGGCTACAATCACAGTCGAAAGGATTTGTGCACCGCACATCACGACGCGCTCCAGCGCCATCGGCAAACTCACGCGAAAGGCGCGCTTCAAGATGCGCGAGGCCGTCAAGACGGGGCGCTCCTTGCGCTTAAAAATATGCAAATCGGGGCAGCGACAGCACAAATAATACGTCATGGAAAGGGCCGTAATCACTTCGGCAATGGCCGTGCCCAAAGCAGCGCCGGTCACGCCGAGATCAGCACCGGGCACGTGGATTTGCAGACCAAAGAAAGTCAGTTCCCGCGAAGGGAAAATCAGCAGCCAGTTGAGCAGGACGTCCCATACGCACATCAGAATGTTGAGCAAAGTGGGCACGGCGACGTTGCCGGCGGCTCGCAAGGCGTTGCCGGCCAAGAAATTGAGCTGAATAAAGGGAACGCCGAGGCTAAAAATGAAAAAATAGGACGCAGCATCGGCATGAATCGACGCGTCGCCGCGTAGCCAGCGCGGCAGAGCGTCGCTAATGGCGCAGCCCACCAACAAGAGGACGGCGCTGAGTAGCAGGACGCATTTGAAACCCACACGCAATACGTCGCGGGCGGCGCGAAAATCACCACCACCAATCTGATGGGCCACTTGAACGGAAAAGCCCGTCGCAGCAGAAAAGCATAGGCCGCCGAAAAGCCAAGTTGTCGTGGTGACAATCC
>JABZGO010000272.1 GCA_015259305.1 Alloprevotella tannerae
TCTCTTTGCTGCGTTTCGCCCGGTGTCACGATTTTTACGATCGGCTTCGGCAATTGTGTCGTAGCAGGTTTTGTCGTGTTTACAAAATCTACAGCTTGCAGCAAACTGCGATCTGTTTCATTGAGTGAAGATTCATATTTTGCAAACTTTACCAAGTCTGCTGTTTCAAAGATTTCGCGTAGTTCGCGCAAGGCCGTCTCATCTCCCGTGTGCAACAAGGCGCTTATGATTTCCCCCGAGGTCATTTCGCGGGCGTTAATCCCGAAGCGGCCGGAAATATACGCTCGTAGCGCATCCGTCAGTTGCATATAATAATCCTTATTGGCCACCTGAGCGTTTGCCCTTGCCGTTTTGAGTTGCTCGATGCGCGCCATCGCTTCTTGATGTGGCGGAACGGCCGGCGGAATCACCACTCGCTTCGTAACCGGACGCTTATCTGAAAGACGCACGACGCAGATGAAAATGCCGCCAACCGGCAGAAGCAGCAAGAAAGCCAACAAAAGTAGGCGCCACGTCCATACAAAACTTCCTTCGACTACGCCATCCGGCCCCTCAAAGCGCTCTACGTGGGCTGTATCCACCGAAACGGTACTCACTTTAAGGCCAACAATATCGCGCGCTGCAATCGTATCGCCGCCCACAAGCACATAGGGGCGCAACGAATAAAGTGCCGAGTCAAAACTCGTCACCATATAGCGATGTATCAGCGTAATGCGGTCGTCGCCGTCTTGCTTTAGCGTGTCCGTCTTCCCATTGTCGACCACTTCCACGCCGGGCGCGATCTGATCCTCCTGCGCATAAACAGGAAAGATTATGTGTGTGCGCTTATCGGTCGTCGCTTTTACCTGCAATTGCACTTGCTGACCGATCAAGATGTCGGCTGTATCCAGCTTTGCCTCGACCACGACTTGCGAGAAGCCGTGCAGCGTCGACAAGCACAGACACAATAATATATATATACGTATAGGATTCAGCATATTCTTTTTTCTATCCGACTATGCGCGTTGTCGGAGGATGTTCCGCAAGGCTACCACGTAGTCTTCTACCGTCGAGATCGCCGTGAAATCGACTTTCGATTTGCGAAACAGCTCTTTCAAGCGCTGATCTTCATCCGCCCACCAACGGCGTTGCAATTCGCGTATGCGCTTACTTGATGTATCGAGATACAGTTCGTGTCCGGTTTCTGCGTCGCCCACGCGCATCAAGCCCACATCCGGCAATTCCGCCATTCGGTGGTCATACACCCTGACGGCAACCACATCGTGTTTGCGCGAAGCGATGCGCAGCGATTGCGAGAAGTCCTTCCGGTCGATGAAGTCAGAGAGAACGAAAGCAATGCAGCGCTTCGAAATGGCTCTCACCAGATATTCCAAGCCTACGCCAAGATCCGTGCGCCGCGATTGCGGCGTAAACGTAAGCAGTTCGCGGATAATATATAATATGTGGCGTCGCCCCTTCTGCGGAGGAATGAATTTTTCCACGCGATCCGAAAAAAAGAGCACCCCGATTTTATCGTTGTTCTGTATGGCTGAAAAGGCGAGCGTCGCAGCTATTTCCGCAATCAAGTCGCGTTGTGTGCAGCGTTGCGAGCCAAAGGACAGACTGCCCGAGACGTCGACAAGCAGCATAACCGTCAATTCGCGCTCTTCCTCATACACTTTTACGTAAGGGCGATTCGTACGAGCGGTTACGTTCCAATCGATGTCGCGCACGTCATCTCCCGGCTGATATTCTCTCACCTCGGAAAAGGACATACCGTGCCCCTTAAACGCCGAATGATACTCGCCGGCGAAGATGTTATTCGTCAGTCGGCGGGTTTTTATCTCTATGCGCCTTACTTGCTTCAGCAGGTCTTGCGTCTCCATCTTTCAGACCTTTATTCTAACGATAGCGTTTAGGGCACTTCGACCTTATTGATCACTTCGGTGATAATGGCATCCGTCGTCACGTTGTCGGCCTCAGCTTCGTAAGTCAGACCGATGCGATGGCGGAGTACGTCGTACGCCACGTCGCGCACATCTTCCGGAATCACGTAGCCGCGGCGCTTCAAGAAAGCACGCGTACGGCTTGCCAAAGCCAAGTTGATGCCCGCACGCGGACTGCCGCCGAAACTAATATAACGCTTCATTTCCGGCATCTTGTAAGATTCTGGTCGACGCGTTGCGAAAACGATGTCGGCGATGTATTGCTCGATGCGCTCATCAACGTAAACTTTCTTGACGATTTCGCGTGCGTGGAGAATCTTATCCAGACTGACAACGGGTTGAACCTCTTCCGTGTAATGCTCGTTCAAATGGCTGCGAATGATCTTCTTTTCTTCCTCCAGCGTAGGAT
>JABZGO010000273.1 GCA_015259305.1 Alloprevotella tannerae
TTGTAGCGGAGGTCGGACGAAAGGCTTTCGATGTTGCCGTCGAAGGCCAAACCTATGATTTCGCCGCGATCGTTCAACACTGCTGAGCCGGAGTTGCCGCCCGTAATGTCGTTGTTTGAGATGAAACACGTCTGAAGCTTGCCATCCGGGCGCGCATATTGGCCAAAATCTTTCGCCTCATAGAGTTCGCGCATACGTTCGTTGACTACGTAATCGCTATCGTTCGGATTTTCTTTCTCAAACATTCCTTCGAGCGTCGTACTCCAATCGTAGCTGACCGCATTGCGCGGTTTCATATTGGCGATGTGTCCATACGTGAGGCGCTGCGTTGAGTTGGCATCAGGTGCTTTTGAGAAATTGCTCATTTCCAACAAGCCTTTCACGTAAGTGCGCTGCAAATCGATCAATCGGCGGTTGGCATTGCCGGCAGCACGCGCCAAGGGAACGTAAGTCTTCAGCATAATGCGATAAATAGGATCATTCAAGAAGACCGTCGTGTCGGGATGTTGGAGGAATTCGTCTAAAGCTGCGTGCGAACGGAAAATGGATTTTTGATAGATCTCTTCAGCCGTGGGCACTTTTAGCGCCTTTGAACTTTGCAAGCGGCAGTTTTTCTCCCAAACGGGGGCCAAGGCTGCGTAGCGGCGCTGATCTTGAGAGAAGTCAGACTTGCCCGGCGTGATGTAGAGTGCGGCGCGTAAGCGTTCAGCTGCATCTGCTTTATCTTCGGGCTTTCCGGAGCGCATTAAGCGTAGGAAATTGGCTGCGTCGAGCGGGTGAACGAAGATGCCATCGGTGATAATGGTGCGCGTAATCAAGGTTGCGTCGTGCACCGTGTCGCTATATTCTTTCATCAGTTTGGCAATGTCGCTCACGACCGTCTTATAAGCCGGATTGCCACTCTTTTCTGCGAAAGCCTGAAAAGCTTTTTCTTCCTTACGTAGCGTTTCTATGAGCTTATTTTTGCGTACAGATTCGATAGCGCCGCCATAGTTTTTGACGAGGTTGTTCAAGCTCATATCTTCGTCTTGCAAAGCGAGCTTTTCAGCTTCGCTGCGCGCCATTTCAGATGCATTGAACGCCAGTTCGGCGCGGCCCGCTTCTACGACGGGGCGATATGTGTCGTTCATAAGGTGGGATAACGCGTCGCTGGTCAAGAAGCGCTGCGTGCGGCCCGGGAATCCCATAATCATGGTGTAGTCGCCCTCGTTAATACCTTTGAGTGAGATGGGCAAATATGTATCGCGCTTCAGCGGAACGTTCTTTGCGCTGTAAGCAGCCGGCTGTCCTTTTTTATCAGCGTAGATGCGGAAGATGGCAAAGTCGGGGTTGTGGCGCGGATAGACCCAGTTGTCTTGATTGCCGCCAAACTGCGCGATATTCAATGGCGGATTAACTACGAGACGGACGTCTTTATACGTCTGCTCGACAAAGAAATAGAAGCGGTTGGCGCTAAAGAAAGCTACGACACTGCCGCGGACGCCGGGCATTGTGCTATATTTAGAGGTCTTGAACAGCTTCTCGCCAAAGGGCTTCAAGAAGCCTTGACTCTGCATCGTGTAGGTATCGATTCCGGCAGCTTTGGCCGCTGCTTCGACGGCTTCCGTGACGTCCTCGATCGCGATGATGAACGTAAAGGTCAGGTCTTTGACCGGCAATTCTTCGGCACGGCTTTTCGCATAATAGCCATCGCGCAGATAATTGCGCTGCGTCGTGCTGATACCGTGCACATAGGAGTAGCCGCAATGGTTATTGGTAAGCACAAGTCCGTCGGGTGAGATCACTTCGCCCGTGCAGCCGCGCCCAAACTGGCCGATTGCATCGCGCAGCGAAGGGCCGTTTTCGTTGTACAATTGATCCAGCGGCATCTTTAGTCCGGCTTTTTTCAGTGAGTCGGCTAAATGCTGCTGCTCCATCAGTTTGAGAAACCACATCCCTCCATCTGCTTGGGCTGTTAGTGCCAAGAAAGCGAGGAGAGAAAAGAGTAACTTTTTCATAGTCTTGGGTTGTATTGAAAGTTAATAAAAAAAGTGCTTGTCAAGAGGCTCTACGGCATCGCGGAGAGGCCGTCGGAGAGTCTTTCTGTTTCGCTATAGACGATAGACGCTGCGAATTTAAGGAAAAAAAGCACGTGAGCGGCTAAGTTCTTCCTAATCTTTTTCCCTCAAACCGCAGATTTGTAAGGCTTACCGGTGGGGGTTGCGTGAGAGGGTTGGGATTTTGCATTCGGAGCGCGGGGATGGGGTGGGGCGCGCTTGATTTCCGGCAGGCAGCGAGGGGCTTTCTGCTTGTCGAGGTTTGAC
>JABZGO010000274.1 GCA_015259305.1 Alloprevotella tannerae
CAATACTCTTGATCCTTGGACAGGTATTTCTAACAATTATCAAGATAAAGCGTTAAAAGGGGAGATAAATCGTTATCTTAAGGGTGTGAGTACATTCCGTCTTGGTGCGGAGGCGCGTTTTGCACCAGGCTGGTTTGCACGCTTAGGTTATAACTATGTGTCCTCTCCGTTCAGCAAAGATGCCTTTTTGAACCTTTTCCCGAATGCGGGAACTTCTTATGGCGATAGCGAGTCTATTTTGTATCAGACAGGAACCGATTATGTCAATTTGGGCGCGATTAATCGATTTACCTGTGGCTTAGGATGGCACGGCAAGTCTTTTTATGCAGACCTTGCTTATCAATATCAGGCACAGACGGGTGATCTGTATTTCTTCCAAGTCCCTGTAAATAGTACAGATTATCGGACTAACGAGTTGAAATCTCAAAAGATTGATCTGAATCGTCATAATGTTTTGCTAACGTTAGGCTTCAAGTTTTGATCGTATATAGCATTTTAAGCAAAGCGAGCTACTTTTTATAAGTAGCTCGCTTTATTTGTTGTGGATATTAAGATCTTATCATACAATATGCCGGAATACAGCACAACACCAAAGCCTTTCATCCGTGGCCGTTATAAGTTTAAGACCAATACTTTCGGCTTTTTCTTTTATTCGTGGCAAATCATCTAAGTAAAAGCCGCTTGTCAGGAAATATCCGCTAGGATTTAGTCGCTCAATATAGTCCGGCATATCATTTAGAATCACATTCAAGTGAATATTTGCCAAGATAACGTCAAATGGGCCTTTATCTTTCAATCCCGCAGCATCACCGAGTAAAACCTCGATATTGTTAATATGATTCAGAGCCAAGTTTTCCATAGCGTTATTCACGCACCATTCATCAATATCTATCGCCACGCAATTATCAGCTCCCTTCATGGCTGCAAGAATAGCCAACAGACCGGTGCCGCATCCCATATCTAAAACCTTTTTACCCTTTAGATCCAACGACAAGATTGCTTTAAGCATCTGCGAAGTCGTCTCATGATGTCCCGTTCCAAAGGACATTTTCGGGTTAATGATGATGTTGAACTTCGCTTGTGGGATATTCTGATGAAAAGGAGCCGCCACGACACACTGGTCACCAATGACCAATGGTTCAAAGTAATTCTTTTCCCACACCTCGTTCCAATCTTTATCCTCAGCTTCTTGATATGTACAGCTTATATCAACGTCTGGTAGTGGAAAGTCTGCTATACAGTTCTTTAAGTCCGTTTCCCTAAAGTCTTTAACGGGAATATATCCCCTCATTTGTTCATCCGGTGCAGTCGACTTTACGAAAGAATCAAAGCCAATCTCACCCAGTAAATCGATCAATACATCCTCAAAGTCCGAACTCTGAGGTGTCAGCTTAAAAGTAAACTCTAAATATCTCATAATGTTGTTGTTTAGAAGGGTAGTGTACGGAAAACCAGTGACGAATCCTTATTAGCATTGTTTACGTATGCGCCATTCCGATGGATAGAGGTTGTTTGCTCTGCTTCCGAGATTATTGAGGAATCCTAAGTTTCTATTTTCATAGGTGGCCAACAAATATCCTCGCTCTGTTGTGTCCAAATTCAATGCTTCGTGTCGCAGATAGGCAATGGCTTGCTCATAGTTTAATACCACTTTCGGGAAGATTTCGGGCGATACTATTGTAGACAGCGCCAAGTCTGGTTGCGGTATGAGCTTTTTGCCCTTTATTTCTGCTATGTTGATACCGGTTCTGACCGTTTTAATCTGCTTTTTGATTTGCCAAGCTATAGAAAGAAAATCCTCTTTCACACCTTGCACCATATTGTTGTCTGAAAGCAAGAAGGCTAAAGGTTCTTTAGCGTCCACCCAAGCAGCCAATTGGCGTGCAAGCTGCTGACTGACAAGTTCCGGACGCCCTTTTGACTTCTTTTCCGGCGCAGTTGTCGATGTCTTTCTCAATAATGCGAAGAAGATTCCTTCTCCTCGTGTGTAATGAGGGAAGAAATGATAGACGTGAAGGCTATCTTTCGTGAGCGAACCTCTGATTTTCCACTCCTCTTTTATGGGAATTGGCAAGGTTTCAGCCCCTAATTCGCGGCATATGCGCTCAATATTGTCTTCGTTTTCCGCACGATTAAACGTGCAAGTACTATATACGAGGAAACCCCCTTCGCGCAAGGCAGGCCAAACGTCAGAAATAATTTCAAATTGCCTTTGTGCGCAGAAATCTACATTCTCTTTGCTCCACTCATCAATAGCTCCCGGATCTTTTCTGAACATACCTTCGCCGGAGCAGGGTACATCT